>JARRMG010000178.1:0-2929 GCA_037386265.1 Nitrosopumilaceae archaeon | reverse complement strand
ATTTTCCCCTGGCCCAAATGGGTGTGAAAAACAATCCTTGATTAGCTGTGTTAATTTGTTTTTTTCATCGGGATAGAACATTCCGGCTACTGCCGGTGTCCTAATTTGCATTACTCGATTTCCTCTTCCGTTATTTTTGTTTCAAAATCATCGATTTCATATTTCATTGACTCATCTTCTTTTAACTCTCCTCTTTCGATGAGAATTTGACGAACCAATAACCAGTAAACAGTGGCAAGGGCCTTTCTTCCTCTATTGTTTGCTGGGATAACTACATCTAGTTTTGATGTAATGTTATCTGTGTTTGAAATTCCGATAATTGGTATGCCTGCATTTGTGGCCTCTATAACTGCCTGCTCATCTACTTGAGGATCAGAAATCAAGACTAATTTTGGTTCAATATAATATGGCAAAGAAGGATTGGTAAGGGTTCCTGGCAAAAATCTGCCTAATAATTTCTTAGAATCTAGCATTTCACAAAATTTCTCAATTGGAGTGTTTGCGTATTGTCTTCCTGAACAGACAATTAGTTTATCGGTTCCCAAACGATTGATGAATTTTGCAGCAGTCTTGATTTTTTCAAGGGTAATGTCAAGATCTAACATGTATAGGCCCTCAGGACTAGCTTTTGTAATAAAGGGTTTCATGAATTTTGTTTTAACTTGAGTTCCCACTCTAATTCCTGTAGAAAGCACCTTCTTTTTTATGTCCGTGGACCCTACTTGTTGGCTCATAGCGATTTTAAATCTCAACCATACCGCGTATTAAATCATGCTCTGATAGGCGTAAAAGCTCGTTTACTTTTGCTACTCTTTCTCCTCCAACTATGCCCACTTTGAGCATCTTGGATTTTGTTGCTAGTCCAATATGTGAGATATGTGAATCCGTCGACTCTCCAGATCTATGGGATGTGATTAATTTTACATTGTTTTTGGTAGCTTCATCTGCAAATTCCATTGCATCAAAGAGACTGCCTGCTTGGTTTACCTTGAGAATTGCGGCATTACAAGATTTTATTTCTATGGCCTTACTTAGAATATTTTTGTTAGTTACTGTTAGATCATCACCGGTAACGAGGGTGTTTGGGAATCTTTTTGTAAGTTCTGACATCTCTTCAAAGGCTTCTTCATGTACGGCATCCTCGGCGTAAATTAATTTGTATTTTTCAATGATTTTGGCAGCAAATTCAATTTGTTGTTCAGGAGAATTTTCAAATCCTGCTCTGTCATAGATGTACATTTTCTTTTCTTCATCCCATTGAGTTGATGATGCAAAATCCACCCCTAAGGAAACTTCTTTTCCTAAAGTGTATCCCAAATTCTCAATGGCCAAAACAGAGGCATCTAATGCCTTTTCATTGTCAAGTTTTGGAGCCCACCCTCCTTCGTCACCTCGTCCGTTGGTAAATGTAGGATCTTGCTTTTGCAGGACTTTACGTAATTCTTTATGAACCAAAAGATTGGTTTCAATTGCTTCTTGGATTGTTTTTGAACCCGTGGCACAAATTAAAATCTCTTGAATGTCTGGTGTACCAGGACCTGCATGGGCACCGCCTCCCAAAATATTCCCTAACGGATATGGAAATTTAAAAGAAGCCTCTGATGATAATGTTTGAAACAAAGGTTGGTTCTTTGCCTTTGATGAGGATTCCATTGAAGCAATGGTAACAGCAAATGCAAGGGATCCTCCTATCTCAGCATAATTTGAAGTATTATCCAAACTTTTCAGAGTATCATGTACTGATTTTAAATCAGATGATTCAAGACCGATAAATTTCTGGGAGTTTTCTTTTAGAATTCGAAGACTTTCTTCGGGCTTGCCATTTGGGAAAGTAACTGCTTCATATTTTCCTACACTTGCACCAGAAGGCGCACACACTCTACCAAGGAAATTATTGTCACTAATAATATCGACCTCTATTGTTTTACTTCCTCTACTGTTGTAGAGTACACGTCCTTCAATAGATGTGATTTTTGGCAAATCTATTCTAACTCAGATTGGACTTCTTGGTGTCTTCTCTGAATAGCTTCATAGAATGGAATAATTTGTTGAATTGATTCAACGCTGGTTAATAGCATCCTTCTACAACAATATCTGCTCATTTCCAAGGAATCTAAAACCTTGCCGGGCTCTTCTCCAGCTTTTACTTTGGCCTGATAATCTTCAAATTTGTCTGCAATAAGATTTCCACAAGTAAAACATCGTACAGGAATTAACATACGAACGAAAAAGTAATCAAGGATTATAAAAACCATGCAAGGTCTTTTTTCTTCTGTAATTGCACCACGAGTATCATCCACCAAAATACGGTCCACATCTATTTTTCGCCTTGCTTCCTTTACCACCTTGTCATACATTGAAAATGGATACAAGTGAAGATACAAGTTTTCCATAATCTCAAAAATTCTTAACGCTTCTTTGATATCTCCAACTCTAATTTTATCAAAAACCATTCTTTTTAATTCACCAATACAATCTAAAAGGCCAAGAACATAGGATTCTGACATCACCTTCAATTTTACATCTGATGGAATTTCTTTTCTCTCAACTACTGCAATCAAACATGCGGCCTCTACATATTCTTGTTCTGGTGTAATCAGATATCGACGCAAGTCAAACTCAGCTTTTTTCTTGTATTTTTTTAATAAGGTTTCTGCTTGTTTCAAATTCTTTTTTGCAGTTTTCAAGTCTCCTTTGTGAACAGAAATAATTGATTTACTGCAAAGAATCACAATCTCTCGTGTGTTTCTCAAAAGAAATTCTCTGTTGTCTTGAACGTTTGCAAGTGATTTTGAAATTTTATCCAATGATGATTTTACGTTTTTTAGTGTCATTTACCAATGTGAATAAAAACTAGGATAAAGCCGTTTGGAAATTGCAAACTAAATGTGAGGCTGGAAAAAATAAAAAGTAAAATGAGAGCGGGTAA
>JARRMG010000177.1:0-3498 GCA_037386265.1 Nitrosopumilaceae archaeon | reverse complement strand
GATTTTCCAGAACCACAAATAACAGAAATTACTAATTTGCATAATTCTGCAGTAAGATCTGCACATGATTTTCTTCCAGCCAAAATTTTCTATGATGGTTGTATTTTTCCAGATGAACAAGGATTATGTAGTTTGTTTATAATAGATCCGCTTGGAGAAAAACTAAGTGAAAAAGAACAAAGACAACAAAGCTCTCCAGTAGATGGGACATTCGATGAAGAGTTTTTGGGAATTAATTTTTGCCCAATTGAGGGTGTCTTTTGTATTGAGGTAGACTTACTTGAGGCAGATCGTTCCTTTGGTAAGCAGTTTAAAGACAAGGAGTTAGGATTGGACAAAAACACATTTGATGAATTCATGCAAGAGCTTTCAGACGGAAGTTTTGATAATGATGACAGAGTGTCGATGTTATTAGATGAGGCCTTTGCCCAACGATTAGATTAGACCCACTTTTGAGATTGAAAAATTTCTAAAATTATTATTTTGATTATTCTATTAGAATTGCAGGCTTGAAAGGTCTTGCATGTCTTGCCTTTCCTTTTGGATCATAGATGTCACTATCTGATTCTGAATACACTGATATATCTACGCCGAATTCTTTTTTTCCAATACTTGATAATTCTGCAGATAAGAACTGTTTTTCACTAAAATCTGTGGATTCAAGCTTCATTGATTTAATGACTTCTGATTCTGAATGCAGGTCTTTGATGACCTTTTGAACAAAGTCTGGCATCTTTTTGGCATCAGCAGTTTGAGGGTCTGCAATCAGTTCCTTCATTACAACTCCCATATTGTTTTGACCACCGACCATAATTCTCAATATTTTGCGATAAACTTTGAATTTGAATTTATCTGAATTTACATAGATTACAATTTTTTGTGGAGAAATCTTTGTAACATTGAGAATATTTGCAATGTCATTTATAGTTGATTTTAACAATTCTTCAGCTTGAATTGATGTTGCATCTAAACTATCTTTAGTATGCTCAGGCCATGATGATTTTGATATTTGCTCACTGTTTCCTAATTTTTCCCACATCTCTTCGGCAATATGTGGTGCAAATGGTGACAACATTGCAACACGAGCTGAATTTATTCTGTACAAAATTCCTGAAACATTTTCTCTACCTTTGGCTTCTATTCTTTTTGCATACCAGTTCAAATCAGACTCAAATGTAAACAATATGTCATGAAGTGCCTCTCTTAATCTCATTTTTTCTATAGATTCAGTAACTTGACTAATCATACTATGGGTTCTGGAGAGAATCCAGCGGTCTTCAGCTTCTACATCCCCAATGGTACTATTTTTGAGTCCAGAGCATTCCTCTAACAGAGATTCCAGTTTGATCTGGATGCCTGAAACTGATTCCATGTTAAAATCAGCATCTTGTAGCAATTCAGCCGATGATATTATTGCTAGTCTAATGGGGTCTGCACCATGGTCTCTTATTGCATCTCGAAGCGGAATGATGTTTCCCATACTCTTGCTCATTTTGGCCCCATCCATCATAACACTACCATTAACCACAATTTCCTGTGGCCATAATTTTTTATCAAATATTGCAACATGATTCAAAACAAAAAACGACAAGTGATTCTGAACCAAGTCACGTCCTGAATGTCTTGAATCAACTGGATAAAAGTATGAAAATTCTTTTTTCATCATGCTGATGATATCTTCACTTAGTTTTGAAGTGGTCACTGCTAATGAAATGTCTCCTTTATCTAGGAAAATATAATCAAAAAACTCTTTGGTAAGATTCTCCGGAGTAACCGTTCCATCATTTACAAATCGTGAAATTGTATAATATGCCATGTAAATTACACTGTCAGACAGTGATTCTACAATCCAGTCTTTGTCCCAGGGAAGCTTTGTTCCAAGACCCTGTTGTCTTGCACAGGCTCTTTCGTGCAACCATTCGATTACGTCTTTGAACTCTGTTCTGATTTTGTTTGGCAGAATAT
Organism: Nitrosopumilaceae archaeon; assembly: GCA_037386265.1. GTDB lineage: Archaea > Thermoproteota > Nitrososphaeria > Nitrososphaerales > Nitrosopumilaceae > Nitrosomaritimum. The sequence continues at coordinate 1,533 of JARRMG010000177.1, read as the reverse complement.
TCATCTCATCAAAACAATTCCTTGCCAACTCTTTCCATTCTTCATCCCCGTAATTCAAAAACCACTGATTATTCAATACCTTGACAACGCATTCTGTTCCACAACGACAACGAATTGGTGCATTCTGAAGAGTTGGGAACTTTTCTAATAATTTTTTATCTTTTAACCAGTCTCTTACCTTATCCCGTCCAAACTCTACTTTTTCACCTGCAAAATCTCCACATCTTTCATTTAGTCTTCCACCAACAAAATTTTTGAGGCTATTTCATGCCCTTTTTCCTTCAAATCCATCAATGCCTGATAGTCTTTTGGGGCATGAGCAGGAACTGACATTACAAGACCGGTGCCCATTCCAGGTTCCACAAAATCTGCCTCTAGTATGGGAATTTCTTGGTCAACGTGTAGTGCAAATGCGGATTTACCAATTATTTCTGATCCTGCAATGTCTCCTTCAATTGAGATTTCCTTTCCGAAAAATTCAATCTTTTTTGCACATTCTTCAGAGACAATCCACTTTTCATTATCTGCTTTGATCTTTTTGTAAACCGTATTTGGATTAACCCACAAATTAGTGATGCCAAAAATTGTCTCAGGTCGCAGTGTTGTGATTGGAAAAACAAAATCGCCAAATTTGAATTTCACTAGATAATTTTTGTCTTCAATCTTTGGTTCTACATCTCCCATTGTATCATGTTGTGAAACTGGATTCTGATCACGTGGACACCAACCAACCGGATGTGATCCTTGAATAATTCTGCCATTTTCTCTAAGAGTTGTAATTTGCCACTCGATAAATTTCTGGTAAGCGGGGACTATGGTTGTAAATTCACGTCTCCAGTCAATGGAATACCCCATCTCAATCATTCCTGCCTTAATCTCTTCATGGAAATAATCTGCAATTTTGATTGGTTCTACAAATGTTTTGATTGCATCTTCAGGAACATGGTAAATATTTCGCAAACCGTCAAGAATCTCTTTTTCTTGTGATTGAATTCTTTTTGCCATTCCAAGAACTGGTGTTCCAGTATAATGAAATCCCATTGGGAATAAAACATTGTATCCTCGCATTCTGTAGAATCTTGCATGAACATCAGCTAGCGTGTATGTTCTTCCATGTCCAATATGTTGTGGCGAATTGGGATATGGATAGGCTACTGTGATGAATTTTTTTGGCTTCTCATTTGGATTTGTTTCAAAATCTTTGTTTTCTTGCCACTTGTTTCTCCACTTTCTTTCAATCTCAGTCCAGTTAATCGTCATTGTATCACCCTAAAATCATTGATTTTGCTTTGGCTATTGCCTCGTCTTTTTTAGATGTGTCTTTTCCACCGCCTTGGGCAAATTTGGCATCACCTCCACCTGATCCACCTAAAATCAAGGCTATCTCTTTGGCAATCAAGCCTGCATTGACCCCTGATTGCTCTCCTGCATGCACTATAATTCTAATAGTTGGACCCGATTCAAATATTCCACAAAATGCAGTCTTTGGATCCCTGGCTACTAGTTTTTTGCCAAAATTTTGATGGAAATAAT
>JARRMG010000176.1:0-2396 GCA_037386265.1 Nitrosopumilaceae archaeon | reverse complement strand
TGCCAAGATTGTTAAAAAAATACTCACCGACAATGACATAAAGTCATTCACAATCACCCCAAAATCCAAAACAAAGCAATGCGATTGCGTAATTGTTTTGGGAGGTGATAAAGGAATTCGAAATTATTTTCATAGGACGTTTGATTCATCTTCTCCGGTATTGGGTATTAATGAAGGTGAATCGGGAGGATTTTTAGCTCAGATTGATCTAAAAGAATTCCCCTCTTATGTTAATAGACTAAAAAAACAAAATTACTCCGTTGAGGAAGTTCCAAGGCTTGGTGTAAAAATTGATGGAAAAAATGTTTTTCCAGTCTTAAATGATTGTGCTGTGTTTCCTTCAAAAAGTGCTATTCTTATGGAGCATACTCTGAGTGTGAATGGAGAAGAGGTATGGCACGATAGTAGCGATGGAATTATTGTTGCAACTCCAATAGGTTCTTCGGCATATTCAATGTCCGCAGGAGGACCTGTGATTTTCCAAGATTCCACAGTCTTTGAGATAATCTCTGTTAATTCTTTGAACATTAATCGAAGACCAATAATTGTGTCTAATTCCAGCTCTATTGAGATTGATGATATTGCGGCCAGATTGCATTGTGAGGCTGTCTTGGATGGTCTGGACAGGTACAAGGTAAACAAAAATGTTGAGTGTACCCAGTTTTTTCCCTCGGCCAAAATAATTCGTCTCAAAAAAGATTCTACTGCAATTTCTGCTTTGGCAAAAAAAGCACATCTTGCAGAAGAATTGCTTAGCATGCCACCAAGCTCAAAACTTTTGCTAAAAACATTAGAGTATGAAGGTGCTTTGACTCAAAAGGATCTTGCAAACAAGACACTACTTCCTGATAGGACAGTGAGACTAGCTCTGAGTCACCTTCTCGAAAAAGGATATGTCAAAAAGAAAGTTTCAGTCCGAGACGCAAGACAAAAAATCTACGAGATTTCAAAAATAGAGTAAATTATTCTGAAGCTGCCTTTACAAATGAAACAAAGGCTTCTTCTGGAAATCCCGGTCGGCTGTTAAATTCAGGATGAAACTGAACTCCAAGATAAAATTTGTGACTTGGAATTTCCAAAATTTCCATTCTTTTTGCTTCATCGCTTTCGGCAGAAAAACTCATTCCATTTTTTTCAAACTCTGGGATGTATTCTTTGTTTATTTCATAACGATGTCTGTGTCTTTTGTTAATTGATGTGGTGTTGTAGATTTTTTGAGCCATAGTTTCAGGTTTGATTGAAATCTCATGTCCTCCTAATCTTAAAGATCCTCCCATGTCAGATATGCCTTTTTGCTCTGGGAGTAAATCTACTATTGGATTTTTGGCATCGTGTTTTATCTCAGTTGAATTTACATCGTCAAGTTTCAAAACACTTCTTCCAAATGCAATGGCAGCAAGCTGAAATCCAAAACAAATTCCAAGATATGGGATGTTATTTTCTCGAGCATAATCTGCAGTTTTTATAATTCCCTCAGAACCCCTTGTCCCAAATCCCCCTGGAACAAGTATTCCGTCATACTCTGAAAGCTTACTGTAGTCTTCTATTGATTCGGAATCAATCCAGTCAATTTCAACTGCCTTTCCGAGCTTTGCCCCTGCGTGTTTTAATGCATGGTTTACACTGACGTAACTATCTGCAAGTGTGACATATTTTCCAACCATTGCAATCCTTACCTTGTGGTCTTTGTGATTTACCATGGATTCTGCAATCTTATTCCATTCATCCCAATTTGCAGAGGCATTGACCATGCCAACTATGGCAAATTTTGTAAAAATAGAATCCAAAATACCTTGGTCATAAAGAATCTGTGGAACTTCAAAAATCGATTTTGCATCATGACAAGAAAGAACATCGTCTGGTGTGACATTTGTAAACATTGCAATCTTTTTCTTTGTTTTTTCTTGTAGTGGTTGAGTGCATCTAACTGCCAAAAAGTCTGGCTGTATACCAATTCTTCTCAATTCCTGTACGCTATGCTGTGTTGGTTTTGTTTTTTGCTCCCCCACTACGTCTAGGGAAGGAGCAAGCGTTACATGTACAAAAATTACATTTTTTGGCCCATCTTCTACCCTCATCTGCCTTAATGCCTCCAAAAATGGCAACGATTCAATATCTCCAACTGTTCCTCCGCATTCAACAATTAGAAAATCTAATTCTTCATCTTTTGCGATTTTTTCTGCCCACTCTAAAGCCTGCTCCCGGTTCCCGGCTTTAGCTAATGCCAATGAAATGGCTCCTCTCCAATTGGGATCATAGGAAGCGGCCTTCTCAGCTAACTTTATCGCTTCTATATGGTTTTTCGTAGCGGATGCGATCAAACTGCCAACATATAGAGCCTCTCCGTAGTTTCGGTCAATAGCCAGCGCTTTATCGATCCATTGCTTCGCTCTTAG
>JARRMG010000175.1:3566-5975 GCA_037386265.1 Nitrosopumilaceae archaeon | reverse complement strand
GTGGCAATTGCCTTTCCTCCTAACTGCCTTGTACGTTCGGCTATATCATCAATGAACACTTCAAGTTCACCATATTGGCCTTCAAAGAACTTGTGGTAGTCATTAAAGTGTGGACTGACTACATTCCAATGATAATTTCTGGTTTTTGTATAAAGCACATACTCGTCGGCTAACAAGGAGGTGAGGATACCTACTATGCCTTCTCTGTCCTGTTCTACAATTCCTATATTCAGATCTTTTTCAATTTTTGTGTCGTATGCTTGTGCCATGATTGAATTTGAATTTTTATCGCATATTAGTAAATCGCTGAACATCTAAAAAATTAGCACTAGAATAAAAAATAAGACAATTTAATTTTCAAATTAAAATAATTATTTTCCTATTATGGTCTTGGCTAAAACAACCATCTCTTCAAATTCATTTTTGTTTGGCTTGCTCTTTGCAAATTCTACTAAGCTGGATTTCCAAAGACAATTCTCAATATCCTTTACTGGATAGTCCGTGTTCTTAAGAAATCTCAAAAGATCTTCATTTGTTATCTCTTTTTTCAAATTCAACTTATAACTCAAAAACAATCTTATGGCTTGACCAACCTTACCGTACGCATCTTTAAACTCCTGTCTTTTGAAATTTTCTTTTCCCTCTTGTAGAAGCTTGTTTGATTCTAAAAGATAATCAAACCTTTTTTGAGGAATAAGTTGAGTCAGGGGTTTGTTTGGAATTGGTTTTTTTACTCTTAATTTTAGGTACAAAAATGCGGTAGTTATTCCAATTAGCACTACAATCAATAAGGGTAATATGTCAAATTGGTTTCCATTCTCCTTGTCAAGCTTCACCGATACCAATTCATCATTTTGAAAATCTCCGGTTATTTTTGAAGTTTGAAAATCTTCATTTTGGTATTCAATCAAAATTGAGGTATTATTTTGCTCTGTAGTATACTGTATGGTCTGCTCTACATACCCTTCTTTGATCAATTGTTGCTCATATTCTTGAAATTGCGGATCATTGCGCAATTTGGATAATAGATATTCTTGGCCTTCTTGAGTCTGTTTCTGTATGTCGGTAATGGTTCCATTAATCACACTTCCTTGAATTTTACCCCACTTTCCCTCGGAATTTTCATAATTTGCCTCAAAAGTACCCGTAGAGTTTGTGGTGGGATTTAGACTTCCTCGAGTAAAATTGTATCCTTCATCTAACATTTGCTGATGAAGTTGCTGGAATTTTTCATCAGATACTATGTTTTTTTCAAATTCGGTTTGCATTTCATTTTCTTTTTGTAATTGCTTCTGAATCTGCTGTTTCAATGCGCTGCTGTCTTGGTTTAATTGATTATTTTGTAGTCTTTGCTGAGGATCTTGTGACATAGGAGATTGATTGAATAGTTCATCTAATCTTTGCTGCATTGATTGTTGAGGATTGAATTGGTTGTTTTGAGGGGTGGTGGGTCCTTGCTGAGATGAACTTTGAATTTTATTTGCAGTATTGTTTTTCTGGGAATCTTCTGCAACAAAAATAATCTCAATTGGACCAAGAGATACATTCATTTCATTTCCATCATTGTAATTGAACCTTAGATTTACCTTCATGTCGGAAGGATTGTTTGAAGTGCCAAAATCCAAAGAAAGAGTCTGCTTTCCTTCATTTATTGTCAAAGTGGATGCCTTAGTGTTTGAGCTAGAAAATTGAGTATTACCTTGCCTGATCTCCTGAGTTAAGGTATATTGAAGCATTCCCGAAATAAATTCTCCATTGTTGTTTTCAACATCAATTGGAATAACTGCATTTTCACCAAGTGCGAAATAGTATGTTGATTGCTCTGAAGACATTACAATGTCTTCCGCAAATGCAGCTTGAAATGATATGAGAAATACCGCTAACAAAAGTAATGTCTTCATTGTATTATTCTCCCTTTACCATATCTAATGTAGAGTTGTGCAAAGAAAACGCAAAGTGAAGCAACAAAAAACCAATCTTTGATGCTAGTCTCTTCTTGTTCTCGCTTTATGTCCTGACTGATGTTTTTGTAGATGTTATCCAGAGTATTCGAATCAATTGATTTGAAATATTTCCCTCCCGTATTATCAGCAATTACTCTAAGGGTTGCCTCGTCTAGTTCAGCATATTGTGCCCTTCCAAAAAAGTCATAGCCTAGCACTACCTTATCTTCTGAACCCAAACCAATCGTGTAGACCTGAATGTCGTTTGTTTTTGCAAATGCAATTGCTTCCGATGGGGAAATTACGCCTGCATTGTTGACCCCATCACTTAGGAGAATTACAACTTTTTTCTTATTGGGAACAGAGGTTGCCATATCGATTCCCAAACTAAGGCCGTCCCCTATTGCAGTTTTTCCTTCTCGTGGCAGAATATCCTGAAGTTTTTCAATAACTCTTTCCTTGTATG
>JARRMG010000175.1:0-3496 GCA_037386265.1 Nitrosopumilaceae archaeon | reverse complement strand
CTAATGGTATGTGAGGGTCTGCAAATCCTATAATCATTAAAAAAATAATCCCAATTGACATGTAAAATAACCAAGAATCACGTTTTATTCTTTTGTTATTTCCTATTACCGATTTTACGTACGATAGATTGCTAAATTGAATTGCGGCCTTTTTCTTTTTGACAAGAAATTTGTGATACAAATAAAATAATCCTGGAATTAATGCAAGAAAAATTAAGATTATTTCATTTGAAAACCCTGCCATTTTTACCTGTGCCTTCTACTGAATAATTTCCTAAGAGGTATTGTAAAGTCCTGATCGGTGCTTAGCGTCACTGCATCAATTTTGTTCTTTTTCATATTGTTGAAAAATTGCAAATTATTTTCTGAAACCAACTTTGAATATGATTTTCTAAATTCCTCATTTGATGTATCCACGAGAATTTGCTCACCCGTTTCTTCGTCTTCTAGTTCAATTAATCCTACATCTGGAATTTCTACTTCTCTTGGGTCTGTGATTTTCAGACCAATTACATCATGTTTTTTTCGCATAATCTTTAGTGGCTTTAAAAATTTGGTCTTGTCATTAAAATCTGAAATGACAAAGACTACACTTTTTCTTTTGATCGTCTTTGATACAAATTCCAATGAATTTTGCAAGTTTGTTTTCAGTGATGTGGGCTTGAATATTGAGATTAACTTTAAGATCTTCAACACATGCTTTTTTCCTTTTTTGGCAGGCACAAATTTTTCTATTTTGTCCGAAATAAGAAAAATTCCTATTCCATCATTATTTTTCAAGGCTGCAAACATTAGGCTTGCAATAATCTCTAGTGATTTTTCTTTTTTTGATATGTCTGAACCAAAATTTCCTGAACCTGAAATATCAATTATAAAATAAACTTGAAGATCTCTCTCTTCAATGAATTCCTTGATATATGGATGGTTAAATCTCGCAGTAACCTTCCAATCGATGGATCTTACGTCGTCACCAAATCTATAATCTCGGATCTCAGAAAATTCAATTCCCTGTCCCTTGAAAATTGAATTATAATTTCCTGTAATTATTCCATCAACTAGGTGTTTTGTCTTTATTTCTAATTTTCTAATTTTTTTAAAAAAATCATTTGATTGAGACATCGTGATCATCAAAATTGTTCTACTATCATGGAACCTTTATTTTTCTCAATATCTTTTCAATAATTTGATCAGTTGTAATATTGTCTGATTCTGCTTCATATGTTAGTAAAATCCTATGTCGTAATACTTCAAAAGCTACCGCTTGTACGTCTTGAGGAATTACATATCCTCTTCCTTGCAGCAAAGCGTTTGCCTTAGATGCAATAGTTAACCATATTGATGCTCTTGGAGAAGCGCCATATTCAATTTGATCAGATAATGAAAGATCGTAATTTGAAGGAAATCTTGTTGCATCTACAATCTCGGTAATATAGTGTCGAATTTTTTCATCGACGTAAATCTTTGGGATAAAGTCTTGTATTTGCAAAAGTTCACTTATGGAAATTATTTTTGTGGCTTTATGAGCTACCCCTTCAGTAAATCTATGTATTATTTGTGATTCTTGATTTTTGTTAGGATATGAAATTAATAACTTGAACATGAAACGATCTACTTGGGCTTCAGGAAGTTTGTATGTCCCTTCTGACTCAACTGGATTTTGTGTGGCCATCACAAAAAATGGTTTTTCTAACTGATAGGTTTCTCCCTGTATGCTTACCTGCTTTTCTTGCATTGCCTCAAGTAATGCTGATTGGACTTTCGGTGGTGCACGATTAATCTCGTCTGCTAAGATAAAATTAGCAAATATTGGGCCCTTAATGGTTGAAAATGTCGATGATGTATGATTGTAGATTTTTGTTCCTGTGATATCTGCAGGCAGGAGATCAGGCGTAAATTGCAATCTTACAAATTTAGAATTAATACAATCAGAAAGAGTTTGAACTAACAAGGTTTTGGCCAATCCAGGTACGCCTTCAAGTAAAACGTGCCCACCTGACAGAAGAGCAATGATTAATTTTTCAATTTGAATTTTATAAATAAAAATAACTTAACATTGTTAATCGATTTCTGAATCGGCAGTTTTTTACCTTGTGTTTTTAGTTGGAATTTCTTATCCCTAAAAAAATAGTGGGAGCTTTTCGTCTCCCACACTTTTGGGCGATAGATCGGTTTTACAAATTTTTGCCGAATTTTGATTTTATTCATGCGACAAGAACCTCCTTTGATTGGCTTTCTGAAAGATTTGTTGCTCTAGACATCAGCATGCAATTCAAATGAAATTTTTCCAAAGGAGTGTATTGACAATTTGGACAAATTTGCTGAATTGCGTTTTACTTGAAGGCGTACCTGGATTGGCCAAAACCTTGTTAGTTCAAACTCTTTCTGATTGTATTAATTCTAAATTTGTATATTTTGCTTTTGCAGAATTTTCATCCACCTTGTATTTTAGGGGGATAGAGTCTTTGTATTTTCTGCTTCCACGTTCTGCAGTAATGGATGCTGTATTGTTTTCTATATTTACCTGGATGTCTGCTTTTTCTATTCCAGGCATCTCCGTAACGAGTTTGAGGATGTTTTCTTTTTCGTTGATGGTCTGATCAACGTAAAGCTTTCTGGCACCATGATCCTCTGTTGTTTTTTGAGGTATGGTGTTTCCCCACTCTTTTAGATAAGGCCTTCCATCAGGACCTACAGTCATCTCATAACCGTAGTAGTATGGCCCAAGAGTTTGGACTAGGCCTCCATTTGGAATTTCGAAGACATCGTCCATGTTAAAAAAACGGATCGACAATCTCCGAAATGTATTTTCGAATTGGTCATCAAACCACATATGTTATTCACCAAAATATGTAATAGACATTACAATTAATAAATTTGGAGTGTACATTCTTCCTTTTTCATCCTTTAATAGCCAATTTTTTCCATAAACTATAGCTTCTGTTGTTCCATAATTTTCAATTTCTATTTTTGTAGACTGTGTAGGCAATATGGGATAAAGACCAGAAAATCTCATTTGCAAAACTTCCACAAGGCAAACCGTGACACAGTAACAAAACGAAGCAATAATGATCTGGTTGATGTGATTTTCATTGCATCGAAATAACTTTTTCAAATTACCTATTTTTAAAATTTTTAATTTTTTATTTTAAATTAAAAATCAGTCTTTGAAAATTTTAGATGATTGTTTGGAATTTTTCATACAAAAAATTTAGAAAAAAATCAAACAATTCCTAAAAGAATAGGTTGAGAATCAAAAGGTTTGTCTGCAACATATAATTCTCTGGCCAATTCCAAATTAGATGGAATTTCAAACCCAATGTTTTTTACTATTTTAAAACCTGGAGGGATTCTAATACTGAAAACATTTTCATTGTTTTCTTTGGATGCATCAAATGTTTTTGGAGTGTACATTCTTCCTTTTTCATCCTTTAATAGCCAATTTTTTCCATAAACTATAGCTTCTGTTGTTCCATAATTTTCAATTTCTATTTTTGTA
>JARRMG010000174.1:0-5002 GCA_037386265.1 Nitrosopumilaceae archaeon | reverse complement strand
CTTTCATCACATCGCATATGGAAATTTTATCATTTTCTACAGATTTTGAAGGAACATTGACATCACCCATATTTTGTATTATGCAAGGATGTTAATATCTTAATTCCCAAATTCGATCAGAGTTTACATAGAAATAACATTACTAAATTTTTTAAAAAATTCATTAAGTAAAAAGGCTATTCCAAGTTTTTGTAGTAAAGTTTTATGACTTTATCCACAATCACATTGGTGTCGGCATCTTTCTCTGAGCTGACAAGTAACAAATTGTCATCTCCAAGGTAAAAGGAAAATCGTTTTATTTTATCGTATTCGGCAAGTGTGTAAATTGTTTTTCCAAGCCACTTGGACATTTCTTTTCTAGATTTCCAGTCCATTACAGATAGATTAACTAGCTCGTTTTCTCTTCTCTCAGTTAGTAGGTTTGTTACTCCATCTCTTACGCCACCACCCAATTTTGTTGCCCATTCGTCATAGACAGTTGCAAATCGAATTTTAGAATCTGAGTTTAGAATCTCAGAGCAAAATTTCTCATAGTCCATGCATTCTACCAAAACCTCTTAATTATTAGGGTTTTACAATGTTTTTATTCTGACTCTAGAAATATTTAGAAAATTAAGAAAAAAATAGTCCTAACCATCAATAAATTAAATTTCAATTAATACTGATGTGGAGGATTCAGAAAATAGAAAAAAACTTTCATCTGAAAAATTCATAATCAAGTTTTTTACCCCTAAAACTCCAAAAAACTCCAAGCCTAAACTGACAATTGCAACTGCCAATGCAACAAGTGCAACAATCATGACAATAGTTAGACCTTTCATATTTTAAGAAACATGTTTTCTATTTTTTAATTTTTCATGTTTAATCTAATAGGTAAAAGAGACTAATTAAGCAACATCTAGGACAATGATTCTAATCTTATTTTGATATGCATTCCCTTTCCATGAGCACGAATGTCTTTTTTGATTTCAAGAATTTTCCATTTCTTTTGATTTAATGAAATTTCAGGATTCAAGTTATTTTTGAAATGATTAATTAGATTGGAAGGCAAATCTTCAAAATTAGCGTATTTTTCAATGGTCTTTTCATGTCCTCCAATCCATTGTGTAAATTCTATAAGGGTTGCTTCAAAAAAATCGTCATGGGGCATTATATTGTTTTTTAAAAATGAGTTTTAATTGTTGAGTAGTTTTTCAAAAAACAACAAAAATATTCTTGCATTTTGAAATTAACCTAGGAAGAATCCCTAATCGAATGGTGTTTTTGGGATTAATTTAAAAAAATAGTAAGAACCTAGCGATCTATTTTCTTCATTTGTTTAGTTATCGACTCTATATTGTTTTTCCAGATTTTGATGAATGCATCTTGTTTTTCAATTTGCTTTTTGATTCCAATTATTTCTTTGTCTTTTTTCTTGATATTTTTTTACCTTATCTTTAAGAAAATTCAAGATAAATATGTCAAGAGCATGCAGTTAAAAAATATTATATCTCAGATATCTTGAAAATCAACTCAAAAATACGTATTAAGCTACACTTTCCTTTTATACTAAATTGTAAATTTCGTCTTTGTTCAATTTGAACAAACAGATGGTTATGATCTCTATTGAACAAATAAAACAATGAGAGTTCTTCACGTTGATGATTCTCCAGAGATATGTCAGCTCTATGCAGACATGTTAGCCACAGAAAATCACGAAGTTCAAAGTGTCAATAATGGAAGAGAAGGATTGGATCTTGTTTTGAAAAAGGATTATGATTTGATTCTTCTTGATATATGCATGCCAAAATATAGCGGCATGGAATTTATTCATGATTTGAAAGCAAAAAGGCCTTCGGAATTAAAAAAGGTGATAATTGTAAGCGTATTAGAATTAAGTGAAAGTCATAGAAATGAGCTTTTAAAACTTGGAATACATTCGGTTGAGGAAAAACCTTCAACTATTCAAAAATTAGAAACGATAAAAAAAGATTTGCTGCTAAGAGAGTAAAAGAATTTTTCTAAAATATTAAATTTTTAAAAAAATATTTGAAGAGTTAATTAAAAAAGAAAAAATGTTTTCCCTATTGGAAGGGATCTATGAAGGGACAGTTGACTATATGATCAGAGTCCATTGGTCTTGCAAGTCCGACTGAAATTAATTCTGCCTTCTGATAGGCATCAATGTCTGCTTTTGTTTCAAGTACTGCTGCACTAGTTGGGTCTTCCCAATTAATCATGAATATTCTCCACATTGGAGAATAGTTTTCATCACCTGGTCCACCCGCTGCAACTCCTGGTTGGAATCCTAGTGGGCCAGATCCTGTAATACCGTTAGCAAATTGGAATAAATCCACTGCTGCAGAGTTTGCAATCAAGCTAGCAGATGTTGGTGCATCAACTACACCCATCATTCCTGCCGGACCGCTTGGAGTAGCATCAGTTACGATATAGTAGATTGTTCTACCATCAGGTCCCCAACCTCTATGAGCTATGAAAGTTACAGTCATCTCTTCGGTGTCAATGTCTAGCACTTGTCCACCACCATATGGCGTGTCATCGGCCAGTGTCTTGTCTTCTTTTACCATCATCTGTCCATCTGGCCAAATAATTTGTGGCATGTTTAGAACTACTGGAACTGTAGCTAGTGTAACTTCACCGGAGTCTTCAGCTGCCATTATGCTTTCTTCAGAGTCTAAGATTCTAGGTGTTGCACCATCATTCCATGTCACATGAACGTGTGCAGTCAGGGCGCTGTATATTTCGGGCTGAGCTGGCGTACTAGTAAATACCTCACCTTGGAAGCCATGAACACCGTCACCTGTTACTCCATTTGTGAACATGTAGGTTGTAGATAGTGCATCATCTGACGTGTTTGCCAAAAGTGGTGCAAGTGCTACTTTCCATCCTTGATTTTCAGTGATTATTTGTGCATGTGTGGGATCACTGGAGTCAGTTATGATAAAGTAGACAGAGTCACCGTTGTAGAATCCCTGATGCAGTGGAATGGTTGCAGGAACGTTTGCTCTTGATAATGTAAGCAATGAACCTGGAGAGGCGATTTCTTCTCCTTCAACCATAGTTACATTGTCATTAGCAGATACAATTGTTCCCCATCCTCTTGATTCTATTTTCTTTGCAGAGGACTCATGCAGACAAGCATGATTTCCTGTTTGTGTTTTTTTCACAAGAACATCCCCATTGTTACAAGTTACCATATCAATTGCAAATGATTCAGAAATGATGTTTGGACTTACAAACACCATCAATAACGAGAACATTGCAATAATGGTTAGTCTTGCTGTAAAATTTGATGTCATTGACTGTTCAAAAATCAAATACTATAAAGGATTTATACCAAGTCTTAGATATTTATGATTCATCCAAGAATTTGAAGGATTTTTTTGGCAGTGTCGTCAATATCCACATCAGGTTCGGCTGAAACAAAAAGAACCTTGTCATCAACCAATATTATAATGGTAACTATATTGGTCCTTCTAGCGGCCGCATAGGTTACTGGACCCAAATTTTCATCAAAATCTTGTCTTGTTCTTATTCTAAGAACAGCTTCTATGAACATTTTCTTTCTTTCTTCTGCATTTTTTAGAGGAGTAACGTCTTTTCTAAAACTACCAGCAATTTGGTTTCCCATCATGTCCAAAAATCCAGCAAATCGGATTTCAGGCTCATTTGCAAGCAAATTACACCTTTGTTGGAGATTTTGTACATCTGAAGACATGTTTTACATTCCAATTTTTTGAGATAAATATAATCTATTGATTTTCAGGTCTGATTGGCAAAAACTGTTCCAATCATACCAGAGACAGCACCAGGAATAATTGTCATCAACCACACATTTCCAAGTATATCTGCAGAAGAATGGATTACATCATATGAAAAAATATCATTATAAACATAAAATTCTAAAAATGTCATAGCAAACATTGGGAAAGAAAAAACAAAGAACATAGACCCCAAAATCGCTCCAGAAATTTTATCAGCATTCCTTTGAACAAACTTACTTGAGCTTTTATTCAAAACATAATCAGCTGCTATTGCACCAATCATGGGTGCAACAAACCATGGAAGATAAAACAAGAGTTTTTCTGATGTCAAAATATTGGAAGTGATATTCATAATGAGAAAAACCAAAGCTGCAGCACTTGCTGCACCAAAACTCTGACTTGTTTTTGAAATAGACCAAAAAACTAACGAAAACCCAAATGGAAGAACAGAGACTCCTAAAATCAATGCAATTACCGGATTGGGATTGAAATTGTGGGTGTCACCCTCTGATATTGGAAGAACAAAGAAAAAGATTAGCCACATTACGCTAAACCAGAAAACTCCAAAAGATACTGGAAGAATAATTTTTAGAAAATTGTTTTTTCTTTTAGTCTCAGAATGAATTCTTGCAAATCCTATAGTCGAACCAATAGATGTCATCATAATTCCTACTGCAAGTGCAAGATGGGTGGGGCTAAGAAGCCCATCTATTCCGAAAGCTTCATGCCAATAGAAATCTCCAGGACCGGCAATTATTTGCATCATGGCACCAATAATGATAATTTTAGTTCCAAAAACAAATGGACGTCCTCTAATATTCTTGCGAACAAGAAAAAGAGTCAAACCCAGTATTGCACTAACCAGGCTAATACCCACACCAGTATACAGAACCATGTGTGATGGAGTGAAGAAAGTCTCAGGAGTTCTCAGCAGGTGAGAGGTGATATCCCAACTAGCTCCCCACATTGAAAGACTTACGCCTACTAATGCAATCATGAAGGAAATTAGAAATAATTTCTGTACATCAAATTTTAAAAGAGTTGTTTTCTCGGTTTTCAATTATTGGAAATAATGATGACATGCTCATAAATTCTTCTAATTATAATTTGATGGTAAAATAAAAAAACACCGTTTGAAACGATTGGGCAAAAGTTGCCCAATCATAGGACGCAAGGCCAGATAATAGACAAACATGTTACACTATCACTGGTTAGTTTACAAAGGTTTTTTTCAAAAT
>JARRMG010000173.1:0-3630 GCA_037386265.1 Nitrosopumilaceae archaeon | reverse complement strand
TTCCAACTGTCTATATTGCCATGAAGGCATTCAAAAAAACAAAATATCCGCCTATGGCATTATTGGCCTTGGGATTTTCTTTAATTGTGGTTGGCGATACCGTCCTTGGAGACATCTTATCATTTTTAGAGCATGATGTCCTTGAAATAATTGAAGAAAGCATAGAGATTGTTGGGTTTATAGTATTGATCTTAGCGGTGAAACGAAGCTGAAATGGAAGAGTCAGATGAAATAATATCAATATTATCAGATGATCAAAGTAGAGAGATTATCAAAGTATTATCTAAAACCGAGCTTTCCATCCAACAAATATCAAATTTGTTAAACATTCCACAATCAACTGCATACAGAAAGGTTAGAAAATTAGAGGATCTAAAGATAATTAAGAAAACAAGAGTTGTAAGGACATTAGAAGGGCTGGATGAAAGCTATTACAAAAACTGGGTTTACGAAATTGTGGTTACATTTAGAGAAGGAGTGTTATCCTACAAACTTGAACATCTAAAAATGGAAGACAAGATTGTAAGACTGTGGCAAAAGTTTTCAGAGTGACCGTTCTCTTTTTTTGGGAATGATAGGCACGTATTAAATTAATTTTCACATATAGAATACATGAACAAATCAATTATTGGAATTGTTGTCGGCTTGATGATAGCAACTTCTGCAGTGTATTTTGTAGAAACCTCAGAGGAGCTATTTGAAGAGCAAGACATGATAAAAGGTCCATTCTTTTTGGTGGTTGCAATAGCATATCCTTTAGTAGCATTCTTTATGTTAAAGAAGAATAATACTATACCACATGTGGTTGCAATTGCAGGAACTATCGGAATTATTGCACTTTACGCAATAACCAGAACAGACATGGCAATAGCATTTGGAATGGAAGCAGGAAACATTGGACATTTAGGAATGGTATCTAAAATACTCCAAACAGGAATCGTTTTAGGCTCAGTCCTAGTGCTTGTTCAAGCAAGAAAAGAGGCATGGTTCAAACCAAAACTAGGTGAGGTCAGCCAATGACCAAACTCCCTTTGTTTTTGATATTACTTCTTGCAGTAACAATAACTACGGTTCCAGTGTTTGCTGATGAAGACGAAGAAGATGATGAGAGAATAGGTTTTGGAGAAAGGGAAGATGATGAACGTGAAGATGATGACGATGATGAGAGAATAGGACTAGGTATTGGAACACACGATCGAGGAGGGGGACGATGAGATTCCCGTCGGGTCACCGGTCGACGATGATGGGGAAGACGCAATTAAGGATCTAGGATGGGTAGCAATTGGGGCAGGAGTAATTGCAAATGTTCCTTTTATTGCATTTAACAAAGTAAGAAAATTTGCTGTAAAGGCAGGAGGGTCGACCGTTCAGATAGCAAGACAGATGGCACCATCTTACAAGCCAATTCTGAATTTTCATATTGTTTTAAACTCAATTGGGTATTTTGCAGGAATGACTCATGGTTTATTGTTATCAAAACACCTTGAATCAATTTCCTTGTCCCTTGCATTAGTCATGACTGTATTGATGATAAGTGGAGTGCTACTTCGATACACATCATCAAGAAATGCTAAACTTTTCAACAGACTTTTGCACGGACAATTTGGTTTGCTGATTTTGCTAATTGCATTAATTGTCTTACACGTGTTAACTGCAGATGACTAAATTGCCATCGAATAGATTTTGGAAATTGAACTAATTGAATCCAGTACTACAGCAATAACGAAACTAGTTTTTCGGGATTTGAACTTGTCTATTTTAGGGGTTCATAATTTTACTTAATAAAATGTAAATTCTAAACATAATTTAGTAATACAAAGAAATAATTTCAAAATTCACTAGTGGTGAGAAATTATTTTTCAGTGGTTCGTTTTGTCCCTAACTCACGTTTACTTTTTGACCTAACAATACATCAGAATATGCAAATTCATTATTCATCAAAGCATCAGCATAATTTGTAAATAAGCTATTTTCTATGCATGAACCATGCATGGGAAATGTAATCTTTGGATCTAATTTTTTCAACCGTTGGGTTGTCTTTCTTACTGGATTTTCGCTTGCAAATATCCCTGCACCTCTGTATAGTTCAATCATCTGATCAGAAAGATCTTCAGACACAACTGGCTTGTTGATTCCTGGTTGGATAAATAGATCTGATGGAAAAAGTGATTTTGTAGTCTCTTCAAATATCATCATGCTGTCCCAATGGTGAACGTGCGGAGTCATTATGAATCGTAACTCTTTTTTTCCAATTTTGAAAACATCATTGTCCCAAAATGAAATGTGATCGGATGGAACTCCACTCCAACCCACAAGATTGAGTTTTGAGCTAAGGTCACTGCACAATAATTTTACATCTTTCGATTTTAGAAAATCCATTCCACCCCACTCATCACTCTCAAAGTGCAAAAATGCTACATAGGCAAGCTTTTCAAGAGGTATTACTTCTTCTACTTTTTCTTTGACTTTTTCATACATGCCAACCGGACCTGTATGAATCAAAGTTGGTTTTTCATCATCCAGTAAAAATTGATTAAAGGTAATCCCAAATTCTTTGGAAAATCCAGATATTCTATAGATGCCAGATGTAATTTCAGAAATGTTAACATCAATGTCTTGCATTACATGAAAATCTTTTCTTACTTCTTGCATATGTTCATGAGATAAATGAAGTAAATAAGATTTTGAGACTATTCTTCATCCAGTATCGTCCAAGACAATCCAATTAGCTGCTCCCAAGCAGGTGCGGGTTCTGTGTCCTTTGACATGACATTGTATTACAAAATTTGCTTAAAACACTAATGGATGATTTGTCAGTTCAAATCATCAGAATTTCCTAAATACCAGTTTGCAAAACTATACTCAATTGAAGCTGTCACCAAGTACCTGAATCGGTTTTGGTCTTAAGTGTCAATTTTAAAAATTAATTTCAAAGTTTCAAATAGTTTTGATCCCGCCCACTAAATTGGAAATGAAATAAGACGTAGATATGCTTCGTATTGTCCTAATACGCATACCAATTTGTAGAAACACTAATGAACAAACTAGAAACGATTTTGGTTAGAATGAAAAAGGCAGCAGCAGAAATAATGGTTGTAGCTGGCATGGCCATATTGTTGATCTATATTTTGGATGCCATGGTTGGGCAAGGTGAAACAGGTTTCCTGCCAATGACTGCCGAAGAAAGAGGTAGGACATTTGGAACCTCATCAATGATATTATTTTTTGTGTCCTTTGGAGTTGGTTATAAGGAACGTTCGTTACTGTTAACTTCCATACTTATTGCTGGAGGGGCATTGATGGGAACATCGGTACTTGTTGCATCGGCAATGTCTGAAGGTGGACTCTCTGAAGCTCCTGCTGCATTTATAGCTGTAATCATAGTTGGATACATTATCATGGGACTAGGCATACTAAGAGTAATTCGTGGAAAAGATAAAAAAATAATTTCCAAAGATTCGAATCAGTAGAGGCCTGAACCATTTTTGGAATGAAAATGGATTCATGTTCTAGGTTATTGCAATTAACCCACATGAAAAGTTCCACTGGCAACACATGTATCTAAAGTTCATTCTTTTTTGGACTTGAACCATTTTTGGGCATAAAAATGGGCCCGCGGGGATTCATCTA
>JARRMG010000172.1:0-4398 GCA_037386265.1 Nitrosopumilaceae archaeon | reverse complement strand
TTATTTTTAGTTTTGGGAATAATGTATGTCAGTGCCAGATGTTCCTTTCTCATGATTCATGGTATTTGACAAAATCAATGGCTCTAAGTATTCCCACCACTTTGCCATTCTCTGTAACAGCTAGTTTCCTAATTTTGTTTTGCCCCATCAGCTTGGCTGCACTGGAGATTAGTTCTTGGTGATCAATAGTAATGATTGGAGAAGACATTATATTTTTAATCGGAGTTTCAAAGGAAAGCTTGTTTACAGCAACTTTGATTGCAAAATCTCTATCTGTTACTATGCCAATGAATTCTTCCTCTTCTTTAATGAAAATTGCACTTATGCCTCCTTCTTTCATCATCTTTGCAACCTGGTATGCAGTGGTGTCAGGATTAACAAAAATCAAAACTTTGTTCATAATATCGCTAACTGGTGGCGAAGAGTTAGAACTGACCGTATCCATTCAAGTGCAATAAAACAAAGTTGGTATTAAAGGTGGATCTATAATGGTGATCAAACGGTTTTGGAACAGGTAATTTGGGTATTATCTTTTGATTTTTTCCTAACTTCATTCATAATCTTGGAAATATGTTACCACTAGGAAATTTTTATTTTTTTATTTAAATTCAAAGAAATCAGTCTTATTGTATGACTATGATTGTAAATGACCGATCAAGTGAGAAAGTGCATTCATCTATGGAAAATTTGTGTAAAAGAATACTTGAAATAAAAAATATTCAATTTGCCGGGATTATTGATACTATGGGTAATTTGTATGCAGGAGGATTCAAGAAAAATTCAATTCCCAAAGTCAGTGATGCAAAAAGGCGCCAAATGTATATGAAATTTGCCTTAGAATCTTGTTTTAGAAAAGATTTTGATGATTCTTTAGGCAAATTTAGCTCAGCAGTAATTCAAAGGGAAAATTGCACAATTTTTACAATAAATGTTTGCAACTATCTGTTGATTGTATTTACAGAATCACCAATTCAAAATTCTTCATTTTTTAAAAAAATTCAAAAATTTGTAAATGCAGACAACTCAAAAAATTATAATTTTCAGTAATGTCACAATTCAAATCTATGGGTCTCTTAATCTTAGTTTGAATTATTGATTTTTAACACATTCCAAATGATTTTTATTTAAAACATTTTCTGCATTCTTCGATAAAAAAATCAAGTCTTATTTATTTAAAACACATAAAATCATCATGTCTGAAATTCAGGATTTACAATCAAAAAAATACATCTTACTTGAAACCTATAGAAAAAATGATCAGCCTGTAAGAACCCCTGTCTGGTTTGTAATTCAAAATGATTTTGTATATGTGATGACTAAAGAAGATACAGGAAAGGTAAAGCGCATTAAGCAAAACCCAAAGGTAAAACTTGCCCCTTGCACCTTTAAGGGCAAACCCATCGGAGATTGGATTTCAGGGGCGGCAACTAAAGTAACTGGCGAAGAGGCGCAGGCTGCCATTAATCTTAGAAAGAAAAAGTATGGATTTATGGCTACAATTGCAGGTTTTGCAAGTCGAGGAAAAGGTGATTTGGTTGTTTTTTCTATAAAATTGGATTTATGATTTTTTTGAAACCTTCTTTAAAGAAAAAAACTAAAACAATCTATGACGGAAGAACTCCCCAAAGATTTTGTCCCTCAATTTTTTAACCACACGTCAGGTTCCTACGATAAGATAGTGCAGTGGACAACATTTGGAAAGGACAGTTTATGGAAAAACAAGATACTAGAACAATTATCTTCTGAAGAATCTGTGCTAGATCTTGCATGTGGGACCGGAATTCTTACAAGACAAATAGCTGCCAAAATTCCAAAAGCCAAAATAGTTGGAGTCGACATCACTTCAACCTATCTGGGGGTTGCAAGAGAAAAATCAATTTCAAATAAAACAATCTCCTTTGTGGAGGAGGATGCTGAAAAACTATCTCTTGGTAGAAAATTTGATTGTATCGCCTCATCGTATCTGCCAAAATACTGTTCCCCTGAAATCTTAGTCAAGATTTGTTTTGATCACCTGAATGACGGCGGAAAGATTATCTTGCATGACTTTACTTATCCTACAAACAAATTTGTACAAAAACTCTGGAATTTGTACTTTAAGGTTCTACTTGTGGTGGGAATTTTTATTCCAAGTTGGAGTAATGTTTTTGAGAAATTGCCTTGTTTGATTAGGTCTTCGGACTGGGTAAAAGAGTATGAAAGGGTCATGAAAAACTATGGTTTGAAAACTAGGGTACAAAAATTAACGTGGGGTTGTTCTGCTATTGTCACTGGAACCAAGATTGTCTAGTCTAATCTCCTGTTCTAATAAAATACGCTACACTTTTACGTTTGGCCTGCTGAATGCTATAAGTTTCCGGCGCGATTTTTCTCAATTCATCATCAAGTCTGGAAATAACCTTTCTGATTCGCGCAACAAAAAGCTGTCTTGAATCAAATTTTACCTGAGCTTTAATGACTGGTAATTGATTAGAAGAAATTGTTACTTTTCTCTCAAAATGGTGGGGAGATACTGTGGATTGCTCTATTATTTGCAATAGGATATTGCCATCTAGGACTTTTCCTAAAACATTTGCCACTTGACCTACAGGCGCTTCCAAAATTTTATTGATCAATTCCTCGGAACTCAACTAAATAATTTAATCTCTAAAGGTGTATTAAAACAAAAAAGATGACAGTACCTGCCATTACTGAGGCACTGGTGATTTTAAGAATTATCTCTTTATTGTGAAATATTTTATATCGTGCACCTTTCTGTTTGAGGGCTTTGTACTTTCGCGATGTAGTAATCAAAATGTAGCTTGCAAATCCCGCAATTGCAGATAATATCACAGTCTCAAAAGATACAGAGTTTGAGTGGATTGCAGCACCTGCAAAAACCGGTAAGATTCCCCAAGATATCACAAATGATGCATTATTGTGGAATTTTCCACCAAACAACTCTAGATTGTATGCAAAGAGAAAAAACCCTTCAATTATTCCTATTGGGAAAAGTAACCAAGAATCCAAAAATGCAAAATACAAGCCAATTGAAAAAGCTACACTCAAAGAAATTATTGCAGCTGCCCACAGTTTGGTTTTAGGTAATTGCCCCCAAGGCTTTTTCTTACTTCCCTGGGCATCAAGACAATGAGCTGCCACTCCAATTGCTAAAAAATAGAGCAGGACAATTGATGCTAGTCTATCCAAGGTAAAATCAACTGAGAGTGATCCCCAAATGGCAAATGACATTACCATTCCAGTATATGGCAAAAACAAGATTCCGACAGACAATCTGAAATTCCTAGAGCCAAACTTTGGAACAAACCATTCAGACATCCTGTCGCTTTCCATTAGAATTACTAATACGGTCTTACCTAATTAATCTAGAAAGAAACAGGTTGAAGGGCAATTACAGAATTTTGATAATGAAATCAAAGGTTGGCAAAATGTTCTAGAATCCTAAAATTTAGAAATTAATTCTTGGAAAGTATGAATAATTATAAAACAAATTTCAAATGTTTTTTGTTTAAAACGTTTTCAGTGATTCTTTAATTAAAAAAATTTACAAAAATAAAAGAAAAAAGAATCACAAATTACCTAGTGCTCTGGAGTGCTTTCCAGTGTGAGGTCTTTCACCAGAGTATTTTCTTCTCATGTGCCCTGATGGTCTACCATCAAGTAACTCTAAGAACCAAGATTCATGCTCGATTTCTTCAGCAAGAATATCTGCTGCAATCTCATATGTCATGGGGTCTTTTCCGTGAGTCATCTTGCAGATTTTATTCCAATTAATTATGGCCCCTTGCTCGGCTTTGAGGCATTTTTCAAGAATTTCAGTCAATGTTGTGCTTCTATCTGATTGCAGAAATTCTGCTCCTGCTTTTTGACAAAAGTCAACAATGTCTTTTGGAAATTCTCCGCCTAACTGGAAAATTCTGTCAATACATGACTCAAAATGGCTGAGGTCCTCTAGTCTTGCATCCTCGATTACTCCTTTGATTCCTTCCCCTTCAATTCCTGTGCAGAAAGACCTGAGGTTTGTAAAGTAGTAATAGGCTACAAACTCTACTGATGCGTTAATTACTAATTCTTTGATTAACTCATCGACATCAAGACCGTTTTGTTTTAGAAATTCTACTCCTACAACATGGTGTTTTGAGTCTGACATGGTAATCATGGTTTTAGATAATAATAAAAAGATTACATTTTGAAGTTATAATTTGATTATTAAATCGATTAAAAAATTTTATAATTTTCTTAGAAAAGACGGAGATAAGGAAATTAAAGAGGTATTTCATTCAGAATTTCCAAATAAGGTCGCAGCTTTTGGACTGCACTTGGAACAAACCATTCAGACATCCTGTCGCTTTCCATTAGAATTACTAATACGGTCTTACCTAATTAATCTAGAAAGAA
>JARRMG010000171.1:0-2444 GCA_037386265.1 Nitrosopumilaceae archaeon | reverse complement strand
GAAAATCCCAAAAGTATTATACTTATATTATGATAATATGATTTAATTATTGATGTGAGGAAGATGGCCTCCAGTTAACCGCAAATTCCCTGCAAGTCATCTTCCTTATGTCTTACAATTTGTTAAAACCCTATTTACAATAAAACATACTTCTTAACCAATGAAATTGTTTCTCAAAACTAATTTTTCAACTTCCTTATTATTTTCTTAATCTGTCTGTATCCTAATATTGCAGGGATGCAATAAGGACACTCTATCTGAGAAATTGAACAGCAACAAAAACAACTACATTTGCCTTTTTTATGATTACATTCTTGGCAACTCATATCTCTTACTACGAGGTTTTGACCTTAATCTTGTTTTACAACATAGGCATACAAATTCCTCAGTTCGTAAAAATAAAGCACATAATGAACACCATTTTTGTCCAGTACTATATCGAAGCTTATTTGCAACTCCTTCAGGTTTTTGTCTTTCACATAATCCTCGACATGTCTGTGCCATTATCTAAAACTAGCAAAAAAATCTATTTAAGATAATTTCCAAATTGACTATTTGGAAAATTCCACAATTGCATCAATTTCAGTCATTGAATTAAGCGGCAAGTTTGCAACCCCGACTGCAATTCTAGAATGCCTTCCTTTGTCCCCAAAGATCTCAAAAAGCAAGTCTGATGCAGCATTGATGACTTTTGGATGCTGAGAAAAGTCTGGCTCGGAATTTACAAAACCATTCAGCCTTACAATTCTGGACACTTTTTCAAAATCGCCCAACTCTCTTTTGATTTGCGCAAGTATGTTTATTGCACAAGTTCTCGCTGATTTTTGAGCCTCCTCTAGATTTGAATCTGAGACTTTGCCTGTGTAAAGCAACTTGCCGTTTTCCATAGGAATCTGACCTGAGATAAACAGCATATTTCCTGTTTTTACTGCTGGAATGTACGATCCTGCAGGAGTTGGTGGGCTTGGCAACGTTATTCCTAGCGCCTCAATTTTTTGTTCTATCAAGTAATTGTAAAAATCTTTTAGATGATTTTAGTTTTTAGATATTTTGATGTGGGTCTTCTCTCCCTTATTGGAGTTATTTTGAAAGATCATTCTTGTTTTGTATCCTTTTTTCTGTAAATATCCATCTAAAATCGAAACCCAGGGCAAAGAGTGACCGCTGTTTAATTTGGATTCAATAGTTATGTTTTTGTTATTTGCATCAAAATTAACATGACCTGAACACATTATTTGCATTGCCGCATCAATCATCTCAATTACGTCATCAAGGGATTTTGTTTTTAGATTAACTCCATTTTTTTCCAAGAGTTTTATCATATCTCCATCTGACTTTTTTGAGACAATTAATGAATTCAAAACATGGTTTAGTCCATTTTCGTTTATTACCTTTATTATCTTGTAAACTTCTTGGGATTCTGATTTAGTCATATCTGCAAGGGACTCTGTTTTTATCGCATTTTTCCAAATGTTTGAAAATAATTTGCTTTGATTATTTCCTAGAATTTCAGTTGATGAAAAATTCACTCCTTTTCCATTTTCCTCACTGACCATCAAAATTTCGGTCTCATCAAAAATAAAACAATTTTGAACAACATCTGATGCTCTGATTTTTACTCCATCTGGTATTGCTCTATATCCCTCTGAACCTATGAGTCCTGTAGGAACTAGTATTTTTACATCCAAATGTCTCCTAATGACTGATATTAACTGGTCTTTACACTCTGGAATTAATCCCAAACCCCATTGGTCTACTGCTATTTGTATTGATGATTTGGATCCTTCAATCATTTTTTGTAATTGACTAAGAACATTATTTGCGCTGATTTGATAGTATCTTTTTTCTTCTGATCCCCTGGTCTTTCTACTCTCTTCGCTTGCTTTTTTTAATTTAGATACGAGGGTATTCATAGCATTTACTTTGTTTATCTGTTCATGAATTATAGAATCAAAGGCATCTTCTGGAGCAATGGCAGTGCACATTATGGGTTTGCTTTTTGAAATGATGACTAGTTTTTTGTTTTCTAATTTTAAAAGTGTTGGATATACTTTTGTTCGAGGAATGTCAGAATAGTAAGAAAGCTCACTTGCAGAAATGGTTCCTTTTGATATTAGGGCTACATAGGCTTGCGCCTCGTATTTGCTTAGGCCAAATTCTTCAAGACTGACAGTTAAAGCATGCTCATTTACCATGATTATAGTTAACAATCCCTTAGGTAAAATCGAGAGCTAAATTCCTTTGCACAAATACTCAAAAAAATTCAAAGTTGTATCTGCAGCTTATTGTTACTGTGGTTAATGATAATTATGGGACAGTCCCCTCAAATACAAATTTACAATACATTATTTGGTATGAAGGGGCAATATGATATGTGCATAACATCTGCAAATATCTCTCAAACAAGAACCATTGTTCCAAGATTGGATTATTCTAGTAACTTG
>JARRMG010000170.1:0-2445 GCA_037386265.1 Nitrosopumilaceae archaeon | reverse complement strand
TTTAGATGTGGCTGCTAATGCCTTGTAAATGGCATTTGAAATTTTATCTTGATTGAAAGCCGTTACTGCGCCACTGCGCTTACGGATCTCATTGATAGTGCTTTCTATTTGCGAATTATCCAATAATAATCTCCCCGCAGTGGTTAGAATCTATGTGGATATAACTTGTGTGCTCGAAATTTTTTGATCTTGTCCCTTCTGCTAGTCAATTTTTTTAATACCATTACTATGAAATTCATATCGGCACAACATATTCGAATTGACGATGATCGTATTACTGATAATGATCAAAATCGTTGTAAAACGATCATTGAAAGTTTTGAATTTACGAATTTCAGACTATGTAAGGGGACTTACACTTGGGACATTTATCTGTAAATGGTTCATCTTTAAATCCACATTCACCACAAATAGCGATACCCTTTACTGGTTTGAATGAATTCGTCAATTCAGCCGTCTTCTCTATTGATTTTTTAATATCTGCAGTCTTGGCGTCATTATCGATTTGTAGAGTGACTGATAATCCACCATTTAGAATCTTAGATAGTTTGTTGCATTCTGTTATTTCTTCGCTTTTATTAGTAAAGTCACCAACCTCAGAAGCATTGAGAATAATGCCTTGTGAGTAGGAATCAGTTTCTGATGAATTCAAGGCTGAATTTTTGCCGTATTTTTCACCATCTAGGGAGGCAAATCTCTTAGATCCGTCGGTTTCAGTCATGGAAATATGGACTGGATCGCCTAATTCCTTACCTTTTTTGGCTGCGACATCTACTGCAGTCTCTATTACTTTATGAAGTACTGCTCTTCCTTCTTTATTATCCTTGTAACCTAGGATGTTAAAGACTGCTTCTTTTAGACCTACAAGATTGACAACAAGTGATATTGAGCTTCTTTGCATGTATTGAGTATTCTTTGCAAGGATTGGATTCAAACCTCTTCGGGTAAGATCAGAAATGTCTTTCTTTCTTAAAGCCATAGAAGACAAGGCGGGTTTCATCAGCAATGCAAGTCTTGCTCTAAAGTAAGTCTCATCTTTGTTTGATTCAAATGCAAGTCTTGGAAGATTAATTGATACTGATTGCAAATTGATTGCAAGCGGTCCGGTACTTTTGGTTGTACCATGTGTAATTCCAGAACTTGATATACGATCTTTGGAAAATGTTACCTTACCTCCAATTGAGATAATCTCTGCAATTTTTTCAGATACATCAGAAATTTTTCCTTTGGAGTAATCTATTATCAAACCAATCTTTGGTGTTGGAGTTATAGTGGTGTAATTTTTGTATGCGTTGATTATTGCATTTACTATTTTGGAATCTGAGCCTAAAGCAATTCTAATTGAAACATTAGTTCCATCTTTGTTATAGTTTGGCGTTGTAGATGCAACTGCAAATGCATTTGAAAGTTTTTGTTCAAGTTCTTCAATGTTCTTTGTTTGCTTGCTAAACAATGAAACAATTCCATCAAGTACAATTTCCTGTGAAGCTTCTTTTGAAAGTAAGCTAATGATTACAGAAAGTGAAGAAGTAATATCATCTAGTGACTTTGATACTGGTACTCTTGATACATCAAGATTTTTTCCACCAAGTACAATTCCATCTTCAATTAGCTCTTTAACATTTACAAAGATAGTATCTGGTATCATTGACCAAATTCCTGGATTTGTTATGTGTAAATCTCCAGACAGATGAGAGTCTGCAACGTCTTTTGGAAGAATGTTTGTAAGTAAATGTTCAGCAAAGACTCTCTGACCAGTATTAAAGAGTAAACCATCGGTTCCATTGCCTACGTTATCCAAGTTTGTGAGCATCTCTTGTACGTCATATACAGGCAAGCCTAAGCGTGCAAGCTTGTTACGATATTCCTCGTGGCCATGCTCTAAGAGCACAGAGTTGACCATTTCTCGAATTAATGAGCCTGTAAGATATGTGGTTTGATACTTGTAAATTCTATTTTCTACTTCTTCGGTAATTTTTTGAGCCAGTTCTAATGGAAGGCTTCCTTCCCTAACAAGAGATTGAATAATTTTATGGGAATTAAATTCTTCAATTGATTCATGAGATGTTCGGACATACATTTTTCCACTTTCAATAATTGATCTTTCTTCAATTTGTCTTGCCAAACTCAAAACAAGTTTTCCAAGATTTGTGATTGTGTATCTTCTTTCAGATTTGTTTAAAGCAACAAGTGATTGTCTTAATAATTTTCTAAGATGGTATGCAAATTTTCCACTTTCTTTTTTTGATTTGAAACCTGCAAGTGATTTTAATTCAGAATAAGTCAACGGGCCTTTAGAATTTAAAATTCTTAAAATATCAATTCTGTTTGGACTTGCCATTACAGAAAAGATCATTCTAACTCGCTTCGATGTTGATTGTAGAATGCTACCTTTCTTTGGTTCTTCTAGTTCCCCATTCATATCCATAGTCATGACTAAAAAAA
>JARRMG010000169.1:0-4073 GCA_037386265.1 Nitrosopumilaceae archaeon | reverse complement strand
TTCTCGACGAAATCGACAAAGTTGGCACCGACTGGCGGGGCGACCCCAGCTCGGCTCTGCTGGAAGTCCTTGACCCGGAACAGAACAACTCCTTCACCGACCATTACCTGGAAGTCCCCTTCGACTTGAGCCAGGTCATCTTCATCACGACAGGCATCAATGATTCTTTTCATATATATTTCCAAAAAATCATTCACAAATACTCTATTTTTATGGGTAATAAATGGTTCAATTGATTTCTACTTGCCGTATATTGGCTTTACAAGATCTACAACATCTGCCCATGATTTTGCAATTCGTTCAAACATATACACTACATCAAGAAAATCAATTGGGATTTGTTTTTTACTTCCAATAGTTGACCTGAGGTTAGAAAGGTTTTCTTGAAATTCTCTATGAGATGCAATAGCCTCGATCGTACAATACTGAGATTATCCATTGTTTTGTGGCTACGGGATTGAAAAAAATTGCTGATTTGAGTTTGGATGATGATGAGATATTATCGGTGGAAAAGGTAAGTCTTAACAGATTAATTGGAATGATAAAATCTGCCAATTCTACAATAGTATCACCTGCGTTTTCTAAAAGATTGGCAGCTACTCTGTAGTCTAGAACGTCAATATTTTCAAGATTAAATATGTTGGCTAATCTTTTATCAACAAGTGTACTTCTAATTAATCGAACCAAAAGAAAATATTGTCTATTTACTTCAACATCTCTCTTAGCTAAAGTCTGTAGATTTGATTTGTCATCAGATATCAAACCATTTGAAACATCATCATACATCCCTAGTGCAATAGAACTCATTCTTTTGAGAATTTTTTCAGGGTTTAGTGTTGTAGTATCTAAAAGAAATTGCATGTTAATTTTTGATGCATCTTCTTCAATTATTTCCATTCCAACTAATCGTCTCATCGAATTTCTAATTTTTTCTCTGTCTTCTCCAGGGATAATAGATTTTGAATTGATTTGAATTATATCATATCCTAAAAGGTAGGCACCTGTAATGTCTGCTACAATATTTTCTTCTTTTGGCAAGGGGTAAGAAATTACAAGTTCTTTTGTAGGTCTATTCTCTTTGTTTGCAGAAATTGAAATAGTGTCTTGTCCGGTTTCAATTTCTACTTGACTACTCTTATCTAATTTATTGGCATCAACCCATTCCTTCGGAAGAGAAACTAGTATGGTACTTCCAATTTTTTGTAGGCGTCGAACAAATTTAGTCAATTTATACTAATTTAATTAATTTAAGCCATATTCTTATATTTATTGTGAAATTTAAATTCAGATCAATGGAGGCGATAGCATTTTGTCCTGCTCACATTACAGGTTTTTTCAAAGCACATTTTGAAAACGACGGTTCGCCAGAAAACCTTGGATCAATGGGGGCTGGATTTTCTATCAAAGAAGGCGTTACTACCAAGGTCATTATCTCCTCAAATGATAAAGAACATTCCTATTACAAAATTTCTACTGAAGGTTTTCAATCTGATAAAACAGATGTTTCTGAATTTGTACTAAATGAATTTTTAAAGATGGGTAAGTTTGACAATTTTTATTTTGATATATATCACAAAATTTCAATTCCTGTTGGATACGGTTTAGGATCCAGTGGAGCTGTTGCTTTATCTTTAGCATATGCACTAGATAAAGTTCTTCAAACAAATTTAGATCGAACTGAAATAGGAAAAATTGCTCATAATGCTGAAGTTAATTGTAAGACAGGATTAGGAGATGTTTTAGCATCGTATCATGGAGGCTTTGAAATAAGGGTAAAACCTGGAGCTCCAGGTATAGGTCATGTGGAAAAAATTGGGGTGGATAATATTTCAGTAGTTATGATTTGCTTCTCTCCCATATCTACAAACAAATTCATTCAAGATCATTTATCTAAGATCAATGGTCTAGGTGGAAAAATGGTAAATCGATTACTTGAATCAAAGAATTATGAAAATTTTCAAGACATGTCATTGGAATTCGCAAAGTATGTGAATGTAATGACTCCTAGAATGGAAAAATTAATTGATGAATTATCCGAGAACGGAGTTAAATGCGGAGTGGCATTATTTGGCGAAACTGTTTTTTCAATGATTCCAAAAGAATTTGAAAAAAAGATTTTGGAAATTTTCAAGAGATATCCTGAAGGAAAAATTATCACATCACAGCTGGATGTAGAAGGAGCTAGAGTTCTAAATAACTAATTGAATCTCAATGTCCCTAATTCCAAAATCTCATCCAAGAGTAAAGTCTCTATTAATTCGAGAAAAACTTGTGTCAGGATTTAATCGAGGATTAGTAGCAAAAGAAGGACTTCTAGCTCAAGGGAGAGGAGAGGCTTTTGATTACCTACAAGGAGAAAAAACTGGAAAGTCAGCTAAATCAGCAATCAAAGCAGCAGCTGCTCAAATAATTCTTGCAGATTTGCCTGTAATTTCTGTTAATGGCAATATGGCTGCTTTGTGCCCAAAAGAAATAGTAAAACTGGCCAGAAAAACGGGCTCAAAAATTGAGGTTAATCTGTTTTACACTAATGAAAAAAGGAAAAAAGCCATAATTAACACACTAAAAAAATTTGGAGCAAAAGAGATTTTGGGAACAGATTCTCGTTCAAAAACAATTCTATCTGGAATAGATTCGGCTAGAAGATTTGTTGATAAAAATGGAATATTTTCTGCAGATGTAGTAGTGGTTCCATTAGAAGATGGGGATAGAACTATGGCCCTAAGAAAAGCAGGTAAAAAAGTGATCACTTTTGATCTAAAATCTCTCTCAAAACATTGAAGAAATAAAAAATTACTTAACCAAGAGGGCAAAAAATGCATAATTCAGTTCAAGATATATTAAAAATGAAAAAAGAAGGACATAAAATTTCTGTTATTACAAGTTATGATTATACTCTTGCTTCCTTGTGTGATAAAGCTGGAATTGATGTACTTCTTGTAGGAGATAGTGCGGGGATGGTAATGCTCGGCTATGAAAATACAATTCCAGTAACAATGGATCAAATGTGCATGTTTACAGAAGCAGTAAGTAGAGCAAGAACTAATTCATTGCTCGTGGCAGATTTGCCATTCATGTCATATCAAGTAAATATTGATGAAGCAATAAAAAATTCTGGGAGATTAATTAAGGCAGGAGCAGATGCCGTAAAACTCGAAGGGGGGACTACAATGGCTGAGACAATCAGCGCAATTGTCGATGTTGGGATTCCAGTGATGGGACATATTGGTTTGCAACCACAAACAACAATGCTTTCTCAAGGATACAAAGTTCAAGGAAAAACAAAAGACTCTGCCTTGAAACTGATAGATGATGCAAAAGAGCTGGAAGAAGCAGGTGTATTTAGTATTGCATTAGAAATGGTAAGCCATGAGGTTGCAGAAATAATTTCTGAGACTGTAAATGTGCCTACAATAGGAATAGGTTCTGGAATGGGATGTGATGGTCAGGTTCTTGTCGTTCAGGATTTGCTTGGAATGTATGATAAACTCAAACCAAAATTTGTGAGACGATACATGAATTTATCTGAAGATATTGTAAAAGCAGTGGAAAATTACAAAAAAGATATAGAATCAGGCATGTTTCCAACCCAAGAAAACTGGTTTTCAATGGACGATGATGAATTGAAAAAGTTACGAGAAGAAATTGGTAAGTAAAAGGAAGACAAGTAAGACAAAAGATCATCCTTCTTTAGATATTGTAAATTCCCACGGGATTGAATTATCTGGTAAAAAGATTATCCTGTGTATAGCGGGAAGCGTCGCAGCATACAAAGCAATTGAATTAGCACGACTACTAATGCGCCATGGAGCAGATGTGAATTGTGTTGCAAGTAATGCTGTAACAAAGCTGGTTCAACCAGATTATTTCAAATGGGCTACAGGGAATAAAGTAATAACAAAACTTACCGGTGACCTTGAACACATTAGACTGGCAGACTATAATCAGTCAGATTTGATTATTGTTTATCCAGGCACTGCAAATACCCTTGGCAAATTGGCAAATGGTATTGATGATACTCCAGTATCTACGGTACTTACAGTGGGATTTGGATCAAAAATATGGAATTTTTA
>JARRMG010000168.1:0-4681 GCA_037386265.1 Nitrosopumilaceae archaeon | reverse complement strand
CATTGCATCGCCGAGGTCATGAATAGTTGTCAATCGTAATTGAACTTGTTCCAATGACATTCTTGCATTGCCGAGCATTTTTGTAACTTTACGAATTTCTGCTAATTCGTTTGACAAAACTTTACTTGTGCTAGTATCATGTTGTTGCATTGCAGTCACGATTCTCTTAAAGAGTTGCGCATCTCTTTCATGCAGCTTACCAAGCATAGAGTCCATTTTACTAATTTGAACTTGTAGTTTGTTTACTGCAGTTTGAATTCGTGGTTTTAATGCACCTTGTGGTTGAACTGCATCACGTATTTTGCCAGTTACACTTTGAGTCTCTTGTCGAGCCCAAGTCTTGTCGAAGTTTGGCATGATAGAGAATTTAGAAGTTGATTCTTAATGAGCGGTGTGTATTTAGATCAACTTTAGACTAAATTTAGCTAACAAACTATTATGCCTGTAAAATTATTTGGAAAATGTGGCCAGAATAGTAGTTTTTGATTCAGGTTTAGGCTCAATATCGATAATTAAGTCTATTCGAAAAACCTGTAAAAGTGAAATTATCTATTTTGCAGATCAAAAGAATTTTCCGTATGGCAAAAAATCAAAGTCAGAATTAGAGAAAATAATTAAAAGATCAATTGATGCCCTTGGAAAAAAATTTAATCCAGACTTGATTGTAATTGGTTCGAATACACCTACCATAATGTTGGATGTAACAAACAAAAACATTTTTGGAGTAAATCCTCCATTACAAAAGGCTGCAAAATGTTCTAAATCAAAAAATGTTGGGATTTTAGGTACTGAATCAATGATAAAAAGTAAAAATCTTTCAAAATTTATCGTAAATTGTGGAATTTCAAAAGATATCAAAATTCATAAAATTAATGCATCAAACCTAGTTCAACTTGTAGAATCAGGAAAATTTTTAAAAAATACAATATACTGTAAACATTTTATTAAAAACTTGTTAGAAAGTATTTTTTTAAAAAATCAAATTGATGTAGTTACATTATCTAGTACACATTTACCATTTTTGAAACCTATTTTTGTTTCAGTCTTTCCAAAAATACGATTTATTGACCCAGCAGATGATGTTGCAAGAAAAATTTGTAAAAAATTTGAAAATAAACCATCTAGCAGAAATTTTATGAAAATATATTCTTCAGACAAAACCAAAACATTTCAAAATAATCTATCAAGTTTGGGAATTAAAAACAAAATTTATCATTTTTCTATTTGACTTTGGATTTTCTATATCCATGACTAAATTTTTTGTCATAAAGTTTTGAAAATTCATAAGTTGTAGAGTCAATAACTTCACTAATTATCACAATTGCTGTGCGGGTGATTTTTTCATCTCTTACTTTTTTTGCAATGTTACTGAGTGTTCCTTTGACAATTTTTTGATCTTTCCAGCTGGCTCTATAAATCACAGCTGCAGGTGTGGACTTTTTGTATCCACCTGCCAGTGATTCTTCTACAATATGAGACAATAAATGAACACTAAGATAGAAAATCATGGTTGCTTTGTGTTTTGCCAACTCAGAAATTTTTTCCCTTTTTGGGACTTTTGTTCTAGATTCTGCCCTAGTGATAATTATTGTCTGTGTGATTCCAGGAAGGGTTAGTTGTGTGCCTATTTCTGCTGCTGATGCTAAAAATGCAGTAACTCCAGGCACTACTTTGGAGGAAATTCCTTTTTCTTGTAATTTATCAATCTGCTCCTTAATGGCTCCATAAATAGAGGGATCTCCATCATGTAATCTAACAACTAGTTTGTCCTTTTTTGCACTTTTATACAAAATATCAAAAATTTCTTCTCTTACTAGTCCTGCTGCATCGTGCATTTTTCCTTTTTTACAGAGTTTAAGAATTGCAGGTGGAATTAAAGAACCGGAATAAACTACAACATTAGCCTTTTGAATTAGTTTTTTAGCTTTAATTGTAATTAATTCGGGGTCACCCGGTCCGCAACCCACAAAGAAAACATCAGACACGTTTTACCACCAAAATCGAAAAATATTTTGTTGTAAGAGTTCCATCATTGACTTCACCTAAAGTTAATTTCCTTATTATTTCATTTTCTGTTCCAAGATCTTGTCCAATTGCAAAAATAGAATCATCTGGAAATCCAGCTTCTTTTAAAAGATCAATAACCTGATCAAAATATCTTCCATCTTTGAGGAATACCATTGTTTCTGAATTTTTAGCAATTTCTTTTACAGTACTCAAATCATAACAAGATGGTATTATTGAAACTTTTTCTGCACCTTCTGCAATGCTAACTCCTACTTTGGCTGCAAATGTAAACATTGAAACAATTCCTGGTATAACACTTATTTTCATATCTGGATGATTGGCTTCAATTTCTTTATGCATGTATATCCATGTACTATACAAATAGGGATCTCCTACTGACTAATTTTATAATTTCTTGATTTTTTGATTTATCTATTTAGGAAGATATTACTGATAAAGCTATACTTGGTCTTTCTTCTTTTGATGCAGGACACATGATAACATCAGCATTATGAATTGCATTAACGGCTTTCACCGTGAGTAGTTCTGGATCCCCTGGCCCAACTCCAATTCCTATTAATTCAGGCATGAAAAATATGGTTTTGTTCCCAATTAAAAATCTAGATTAGGTCTTGGTTGCTGAGATTATCGTAACTGGATTTCGAGCAAGCATCATTGTTCCTTTTGAAGTTTTTCTGCTTTTTGAAATTGTAACTTGAGTTATATCAATTGAATCAAAATTTAGATTGTCTAGGATATCTAGTACAGAATACAAAGTCTCAATAAGAATAATTCCAATTACAAGTCTACCTCCAGGATTCAATTTATCCTCCGCTAATTGAACAATCTCTTTTGTGTCTCCACCAGTTCCACCAATAAAAATAGAATCGGCTTTTCCCAATTCTAGAATTTTTTCTTTTGCATTACCATGAATGACTGAAATATTAGAGATTCC
This sequence comes from Nitrosopumilaceae archaeon, assembly GCA_037386265.1. GTDB lineage: Archaea > Thermoproteota > Nitrososphaeria > Nitrososphaerales > Nitrosopumilaceae > Nitrosomaritimum. Next base: position 1,719 of record JARRMG010000168.1, on the reverse strand, counting down.
AAATTTCTCAATGTTTTTCTTTGTTAATTCAACGGCATTTTCATCATAGTCTATAGCTATGACTTTGCCGGTTTTTTCTATTTGAATGAAAAGAAAATTTGTCCAGAAGGTAGCCACTTGATTTCTTCAGGTATGTTATAGGCCAGCTTTATATTCTTGAGCTTAATATACGATGCGTCCTGAACCGTTTTTGAATTAACTGTTTTTCGGCCTTGAGATAATGGATTAACAAAAGCTGGATAATCATTGGTTGGATTGTCTGGTGTCCAGCGATTATGATAAGGTTCAGCGAATTTGTTTCGTCTAAAGTTTATAGGGAAATAGCTTTCTATTAAATTACTATTAAGCATTTCGATACCTTCTATACCTTCAAAAATGAATGTAGCAATAGTCCCTGCAATAACTGCAAGTCCAACTCTTAACCAAAATAATTTGTTTAGTTTTCGATCTTTTTCACTATTTTCCACAAGATTTGTTGTGGGTTCTGTTGGAGGTGAATCTGTTAAATTTGGAGACTCTGTTTCTGGAATTTCATCAGGTATATCCTCAATAGGTTCCTTCTTAGAGTCTTCAGGCTCAGGAGTGGGTTTCGATGTTTTCTTTTTGTGTTTGGCCAAGTAAATTTCTAGTGTGTCTCAATTGATCCTCGTTTAAAATCTTTGGTCAATAAATGAGCATAGAACAGGAAGAGTATAATTTCCCGTTTAGAGAGGTTTGTTATGACACTTGCTGGAATAGAGCTTAATTTCCTTGTAAATAGAATTTCTGAAGAGGTACAAGGTTACTATGTTAGTAATATTTGGGGAATAACAAAGGACAGTATTTTATTCAAATTACATCATCCAGAAAAAGCAGATATTTTTATGATGATTTCTACTTCTGGATTTTGGTTAACTTCAGTAAAAATAGATCAAATAGAACCAAACAAATTATTAAAAAGATTAAGAAGCGATCTTCTCAGATTTAAAATCAAAAAAATTGAACAGATAGAATCTGAAAGAATAGCATATTTTACATTTTCAGGATTTGAAAAAGAGTTTGTCATTATTGCTGAGTTTTTTGGAGATGGGAATATCTTACTTTGTAATGAAGAAATGAAAATTCTTGCTTTACAACATTCTATCGATGTAAGACATAGAAAATTAGGAGTAGGAATGAAATATGCTACTCCTCCACCAAGCGGACTAGATATTTTCAACATAAAAGAATCAGATTTTGATGATCTTAAGAAAACTGATTTGATTGCAGGAAAATGGTTAGGTAGAACTTTGGGATTACCCAAAAAATATGTTGAAGGAATATTTCTCACTGCGCAGATTGACTCGAAAAAAATTGGAAATGAATTTACAAATGATGAAATTAAGAAAATCCTCCATACAACAAAAACCATTGTTACCAATGTGGTCACGGGTAATCATGATCCTGTAATTATTCGTAATGATAAAACAGAGGTTATGCCAATTAAATTAGATCCATCTGGAGAATATTCCTCTGTCAATAGTTTCATGGAAGGATTGGATAAAGTTTTTACAGAAAACATTGTTGAAAAGGGGAAAACTCTTCAAACGGGGGAATCGGACAAAAAAATCAAGGAACTAGAAACTCAAATATCAGAACAGGAAAAAGCAATTGACACTGTTAAAGAAAAGTCAAAATATATCACAAATTTGGCTAATTCTTTATTTGAAATGGTCACAAAAGGGATAATTTCCATTGAGG
>JARRMG010000167.1:0-2495 GCA_037386265.1 Nitrosopumilaceae archaeon | reverse complement strand
GGCACATCAGTACGATGCGTTGGTAGGAATTGCCGGATGTGCCCTTACCATTAGTTCAATAGAATCCGCAATTACCTCTCTTGAAATTAGAGATGATTTCATTCCTTCGTGACCCATTGCTATTCCATCACTTACCGCAATGGTAGAAAATTCTCTCGGAGTTGCCCCTCCATCAATTACCCCTTCTTTTGCTTTTAACGCCAATTGTGGAAGGTGAATGTTACATGGGGTTGCTTCATTTCCAGTGTGACAGACCCCAACAAATGGTTTATTCAAATCATTATCAGTTAATCCCATAGCTTTGTACATTGCTCTATGTGGAGCACGCGCAGTGCCATCTACAACATTTCTACTGGATATTTCCAAGACATCCAATTTGCAACTTGCTATAATTTAGACTTTTGTTAGAACTCTCAATTTTTCTTTCATGTTTGAAATTATTTTTTGGGAAGGTTTTTTGATTTTGTCCTGTATTCTTTCCATTATTGAAAGCAATGGCAAGTCATCCCATTGGTGCAAGGCAGAATTAGTTTTGATTACAGTTAATGATTTCTTAGAAATTATCATGTCTGGTTTTGTGAAATAAAATTAAGTTGTACGCATGAGATCTATATTCTTTACCATAATCTCTACTAGGTTTATGAATTAGTTTTTGGGAAGGAAGGAAAATAAAAAATTCTAGTTGGATTCATCGCCGCAGCTCTGTTTTTTATCTTTTGATCAACCATTGCCATTACAATTTTCCCTTGATCTTAAAAAAAGAGGTTGATGAATGAAAATAGACGAGTTTACAATATGCTTAAGTTCATATTTATTTGAGGTTAGTTATGGAAGGTTCGGAAATAGCCAAACGCGACCATCAGAGGAACAAATCTGAAATTGTAAATTTAGTCAAAGAAATGCTTAGGCTAGACAAATGGGGTGATGAACAATACAAGAAAAAATTGGAAGACCTAGTCACAAAAGATGAGGAGTTAGTCAGAGAAGTAATTAGAAAAATAAAGCAAGAAAAAGACAATTAGATCAAGACAATTCATACATAATCCTTAATTCCTTCCAAGTCATTTACGCGCATGAGTAAAACCTCAAACAAATCAAAAACAAAGAAAAAAGCACAAGATAAATCTAAATAGAAAAACTGCAAACTTTTCCCAAACAAAATTCTGCCAAGTTTTGAACTGAAATCTTTACAATCGCAATTTCTTTGACTGATTTCAATCCCTCTTTTGTCTTAACTCTGTGTCTAAAAGCAAATATTCTTTCTTTCTGGAAATTTCTCTATTAGGATTTCTTTAAGCTTAGTTCTTGTGTATAATCAAAAAATTGAAAGAATTTGCGCCTATTTGGGAATGGTTTTAGGATCATGTTTTAATTCTTGATCTTACTATTACATTTTGTATATACATGCGTGGGTTATGTCACAAATGCTTTGGCTCAAATTTGGAATTAGTAATATCCAAAAAAGAAATTATCTGTAAAACCTGTTTTGAAAAGATGGATGCAAATAACTAAATCCTCAATATGTGGATTCAATTAAATGAAAATCGCATTATTTTCACACTGTGCTATTGATACTATATCCATAGGTGATTCAAAATATGAACAAATAGGGGGTGCAGCTTGCTATGGGGGAATAACTGCCAGACGGTTTAAATTTGATGTGAGTCTGGTAACTAAATTTGGTTCTGATTTCCCATACAAACAATACCTTACTGACAACAAGTTAAATTTTGAAAATGCGCTAAGTGAAAAGCCCACTACTAGATTTTCAATTAAGATTGAAGGATCTGACAGAACTCTAAAATTAGAAAATCAATGCGACCCCATTTATTACAATAAAATTAATGCAGATGGCTTTTTGGTTAGTCCTATTTTCCATGAAATCTCTCCAGATACTTTATCGAAAATAAAAAAAGATAGCAATTTTTTATTTTTAGACCCTCAAGGTTTTTTGAGAAGAAGTGATTCACAAAAAAATATACTTTTAGAAGAAACCGATATTGATTTGTCTCAAGTAAATGCCATAAAAGTAAATCCAGAGGAGGCACTTTGTTTAACAGGTTTATCAACTGAAGAATCGCTGAAGCTTTTACAAAAAAGAGGGGTAGAACATGCGATTTTTACAAATAAAACAGAAGTTTCAATGCTCGTAAAAGATCAAATGTATTCAATTTCGTTACCTAACAAAAAAATTTATGATACCACAGGGGTTGGTGATATTTTTTGTGCTGCTTTTAGTTGCACGATGCTAAAGGAAAAAGACTCTCTTTGGGCCTTGTGTTTTGCAGGTGGCGCTGCACAGGCGGGACTTGAATCAAAAGATGTTGGATTGCTTAAAATTCCAAAAAAAGGCGTAATTGAAAATAATGCCTCGTACTTTTACAATCTAATGAAATACCGTTCAATCTAGCTTTATCCTTTTATTATATTGTTATTTGAAATCTCTTGTGCAAATAGGAATTTATGGTTCTGGTACAACTACCACTTCTTCAAAA
>JARRMG010000166.1:0-2498 GCA_037386265.1 Nitrosopumilaceae archaeon | reverse complement strand
GGAACAGTTACTAAAAGATGCCCTAGAAGAACAAAAAATCATGATACGAAGAATCGGAGTAAAGGTGTCAGAGTTATCTGACCTTCGAGACCAAAGCAGTATTACAAGTTATTTTTGAGTATTACCTTGAGATTCCAATTTTTTTAGCCTTCTAGATTCTATTAATATTACAATCAAAAGGAAAACAAAGAGCCAAGGTAAGAACATTATTTCTCCAGCAACAGAGTGAAATTCTTCCCATTGTTCTGCATTTGTGGTAACTTTTAGAGCATACCAAGACAACGAGAAAATTCTAATCATATTTACTATTATTGTTCCCACTATTCCCAGAGTGAAGTAAATGGATTTTCTTTTCCTAGGAATATTCATCTTCAACAAAAATGCACCCATTACTAGAGAATAGATAATCACACTATGGACTCCTGCTGAAGGCCAAAATACCTGTAGAACCATTGAACCAAAATCACCTCTTAAGAACATGATATTATCACGGGCAGTTGCAGTTCCAAGATCAAAAACCCCAATTAACCAAACATTTGCTTGAACTAAATATGGAACAACGTATTGTAAAGGACCTAAAGTGTCGTAAGGAAAAAATGCATCCAATGAAAGAATTATTGCACTTCCGCCCAAAAAAATGGGGCCCGCAGGTGCAATTCGAATCCATCGTTTTCCAAAAAATAAAGTTAAGGCAGCCATTACGAAAATAGCCATTATTATAAAGTCCCACATCCAAGTCCAAGAATAAATTAATTGGACATTGTATTGTTCGGATGAGTTTAAAATGAAATCTCTGAGGCCAATTTCTAAACCAATTAAATAAATTATTGTTAAAATTGCTAAGGGGATAACTAGCATTAGTCTTTTAGTTGAAATGAGAATTTTCAGCCCGACAGTTTCAGCAATGATAAAGGCTAAAGCAAAAAGAAAACCACCTCTACCTTGATTCCAACTTAGACTGAAACTATCAGGAAAAGCTGCCAAAGCAAACAAAATAGGGCTAGAAATTATTGCAATTCCTACATAGAGATTTTTGTTTTGCACTATGCTTAAACAAAAAAGTGGCCAATAAATATCTCAAGTTCATATTAGGTGGAAACAGAAAATTTTTCTGGGCATCTTATATGCTCATAATAAGGAGATGAAGGTATATCCTCAACAAAGAACAAGGTAATCGCATATTTTTCAGCCTTGGATATGGGCTTACTGCATTTTTTACATCTCATATCATTCATGAGTATTTTAGAAGAAAATTCTACTTTACAAGGGAGAAGTAATATTATGAAATAACTTTAGAAAAATTCAGAGAGAGTTTTCTGTCTCATCAGTCTTACGATATTCCCATGAGATATCCATTCAGGTTTACTAATGCTAGTATGATCTGAGGCTAGATGTAGTGAATTGTCAAAATTATCACCAACCACAGGTTTGCTCTTCATTGCCTCACGTATTCCTTCCCGCACCTGCCAAACACCTACAGGAATCGCATATTCAGGACGGATTTCTCTTAGAATCATCACCCCAGCTTGGATTTGATTTTTGAAGAGGTACTCAGCAACTGCCAATTTTGCCGCAAAATACGCACCTGCAATTTCTGGAGGATGATCAATTCCTCTTGCATCTTCATGATCTGATCCAAAACCCAAAATTCCATTGGAATACCATGCCTCAATCATTTCAAAAATCCATCTGTGAGGAAATAATATGATGGAAAATACATTGCCAAGATGCTCGAAAGAAAAAATTTTGTAAGAATCAATCAAATTAAATTCCAAAATATCTTGAACAAGAGAATTTGAAATGATGTCATCAGTTGCAGTAATGCTCCATTTAGTGGGTACTAGTTTTCTTTCTTTTCCCAACATGCCAATACTAAAGCATTTTTGAATTTTGGAGATTTCAATTCCAGAATTATACAAATTCAAAACGGCATCCTTAGCTTTCAAATCTTTGTCATAAAATATTTTCTCTATCGGCCTGGAAGCTGATGATGAAGAGAATTTAGCTTTTTTAATTTCGCCTATTGGACCAAAGGGAGCACTCTCTCCATCAATAGAAATATTTTTTGTGGATTTGTGAAACTCTAAATCAGAATCTATAGGGGTGGAGGACATTGCAACCTCTTGTAAATTTTCTATATATCTCCCTTCAGTTGAATTTACAGATAATTTTTGGATACCTCGGATCAAGTTTAACCGAAAGTTAACAATATCTTCTAAAGATTTGCCAATCCATTTTTCTGGACTGTCAAGCAAACTAGTATCGCCATGAACTGGAGGAACCATAGGACCGACCTGAACTTTTGGGTAGTTGTAAGATCCTACAAAAACGGAGGGAGGACTGGTCCCGCTGACATTATCTGAAGAAAAAAGATTTCCATATTTAGACAAATTTTCATGCCATTTTGACAAAATAGATCTACGGATTTCTTGAGAGTCAGCAGACAATAGATTTTGTGCCTGAATTTATCCTATTAACGTGACTAATTTTCAAAATTA
>JARRMG010000165.1:2711-9471 GCA_037386265.1 Nitrosopumilaceae archaeon | reverse complement strand
GATAGCAAGTTGTCAAGATCTTTTTTCATCTCTTCAGATGGAACGTGTTTTTTCATTATATTCTTCAAAAGAATTTGATATATGAACTGTGATCACAACAAGTCTTCATCAATCTTTTGGATTGGATCCACATATTGTTGACAGGTACATGTAGGAATAGTGCATCGCCCAACCTTCATTAGAGATTTGTTTTCATCTGAGGCAATATGAGCTTCATCTGTATGATGACAAAGGCGACAATTCATAAGGTTTGATTTGTTTTCCATTATTTAAGCCAGAAGATTAGTTTAAGGCATTAAAACTGCTCGGGCTTCAATTTTTGAATCTTTTAATTTTTTTAATACTTCGTTTGCTTTTTCCAAAGGGAATGTTTCGGAGAGTACTTCCAATTTTTTATCATTGCAAATTCGTATGACTTGTTCCATATCTTTAGTAGATCCTATCAGAGTCCCACGAATGGTTTTTTCTTCAAATGCTACAAAAGATGGGTTTTTCCCAATAGTTGCAATGACTATGGTACCTCCTTTTTTGACTGCCTTGATTGCAGTATCAGTTACAATATCTGCGGGAGCAAAAACAATTGCTGCATCTAGCATTCCATGTTTTTCTTTAATCATTTCTAGAAAGGTTTCTTGATTGTCTAAAAACCTGATACTGTCTTTTGCACCTAATCTTTTTGCAACATCCAAATGGCTTTGATTTCTCGAGATTGCAATTACCTCACATCCTTCAATCTTTGCAAATTGAACTGCCATGTGACCAACTCCTCCAATCCCAAAAATTCCGATCTTTTTGTTTGGTTCAGGCTCAGCTGCCTTTACTGCCTTGTAGGCTGTAATTCCTGCACAAAACAATGGTGCAGCATATTCGGGTTTCATACTCTCTGGAACTTTTGTTGCAAAATCTTCTGTTACTGTTATGAATTCTGTATATCCTCCCCTAGTGGATTCCCCAGTAATTGTTGATGACTCACAAAGGTATTCTTTTCCTTCATTACAATATTGGCAACTCTTACATGCCTCTAGCAATGGCGTGATTCCTGCTCTGTCCCCTACTTTGAATTTTGTAACTTGGTCTCCAATTTCGATTACTTTTCCAACCACCTCGTGACCTGGAACGGTAGGTAGTGTTGGTGGAATTCCTAAATCTTTCCAATCTCCTTCTATGCCGTGTAATTGAGAATGACATACTCCACACGCTTCAATTTTTAATAAAATTTCATTAGGTCTTTTAATCTGGTGCTTGTCAATCTGAGTTAATTTTAAAGGATTTGTTTCAATAGGGGCACACTCTGATAGAACCATAGCTCGCATTTTTTCCATGAATGAATAATTTTTTTATCGAAATTTTAACATTGTTAAACTCTTGATTTGATTTTAAGGTGTATATGAAGGCAAATCACAGGTCCAATTAATGTCCGGAAAAGGTAATTGGACTGAAAAAGACGAGGCAACAATTATGGCAATAATAGTCAATATGATCAATCAAAAAGAAATGCTAAAAGATCTGGGAGGAAAAAGTGAATTGCAAAATTCCTTTAAGATTGAAAATCCCAAAGAGTACGTTCTTGGCCTTTTTTCTGGAATAGTAATTAATCTTTTTGCCAACTATTGGGTTGGAGAACACGAAGCAGGTCTGCAACCTGAAGATCTCTCTTATCTTTACCATAAAATTTCTGAATCTAGCGACCTAATTACTAAGGGTCTTTTTGAATAATCTCAATTACAAAAATTAATCCTGAATTATGACGGAATATGTTTTTGAATTTTTATCCCATACACTAGAAAAATATATGTCAAAAAACTAGTACTCTTGTGCCTGAAAAAATAACTTCTGAGGATAAAGAGCGTATTGCTCTTTTACAATTAATTACAATCATAAATCAAAATTAAAACTTCTGGCAAAAATCCATGTCAGGCATTATGAGTTAGAAGAAGGCAGGTCAGTAATTTAAAATCTCAATTAGGTACAAATAGTAAAAAGAATATGTGTTATCGTGACAAAGAATCATCTTTCAAATGAGACGAGCCCATACCTTCTTCAACATGCAAATAATCCTGTTCACTGGTATGCCTGGAATGATGAGGCATTAGCAAGGGCAAAAAAAGAAAACAAACCAATCTTTCTTAGTATTGGTTATAGTGCATGTCACTGGTGCCATGTGATGGCACATGAATCATTTGAAAATGAAGATGTTGCTCAATTCATGAATGAAAATTATGTGAATATCAAAGTGGATAGAGAGGAAAGACCTGACATTGATGACATTTATCAAAAAGTTTGCCAAATTGCAACTGGACAAGGTGGGTGGCCTTTGAGTATTTTTCTTACACCTGATCAAAAACCATTCTATGTTGGAACATATTTTCCAGTTTTGGATTCTTATGGCCGGCCTGGATTTGGAAGTATCTTGAGACAATTATCTCAAGCATGGAAAGAAAAACCAAGTGATATAGAAAAATCAGCAAACAATTTCCTTGATGCTCTTAACAAGACTGAAACCATTCAGACTTCAGCTAAATTGGAAAGGATTTTGCTTGATGAGGCTGCCATGAATTTATTCCAAATGGGGGATTTTTCTTATGGGGGATTTGGTGGTGCTCCTAAATTTCCAAACGCTGCAAATGTTTCTTTTTTGTTTAGATATGCAAAACTTTCTGGCTTGTCTAAATTCCAAGAATTTGCCCTAAAAACTCTCAACAAAATGGCAAAAGGAGGGATTTTTGACCAAATAGGTGGTGGGTTTCATAGATATTCCACTGATGCTAAATGGCTTGTACCTCACTTTGAAAAAATGCTATATGATAATGCATTAATTCCAATCAATTATGCCGAAGCATATCAAATAACAAAAGACCAATTTTATTTGGAGGTTCTCAAACAAACTCTGGATTTTGTTGAACGTGAAATGACTTCTCCTGAAGGAGGTTTCTATTCTGCATATGATGCTGATTCTGAAGGAGTTGAGGGAAAGTTTTATGTGTGGAGTAAAAATGAAATCAAAAATATTCTTGGAGATAATTCTGATCTTTTTTGCTTGTATTATGATGTCACAGATGGTGGAAACTGGGAGGGACAAAACATTCTATGCAATAACATCAACATCTCAACTGTGGCATTCAATTTTGGAATAAATGAAGAGAATGTCAGAGAAATTCTTGATTCATGCTCTAAAAAACTACTTGATGTTCGCGCAAAAAGAGTATCCCCAGGACTAGATGACAAAATTCTCACTTCTTGGAATGCACTTATGATAACTGCATTTGCAAAAGGTTATCGAGTTACAGGAGATGCACGATATATTGACTGTGCAAAAAACTGTGTTTCTTTGGCTATTTGGAAGATTATTCATATTTTGCAAATTCACTACTTGATGTTTTTGAGATTTCACCTGATTCAAAATATCTTGATCTTGCATTACATTTAGGGAATTATCTGATTGGCCACTTTTGGGATGAAAAAACCAACAGCTTTTACATGACATCTGATATTCATGAATCACTTATTGTTCGACCAAAAAGTAATTATGATTTATCTTTACCATCTGGAAATTCAGTTTCATGTTTGGTGATGCTAAGATTGTTTCATTTAACACAGGAACAAAAGTTCCTCGAAATCGCTAACAAAATCATGGAATCTCAGGCTCAAATGGCTGCTGAGAATCCTTTTGGTTTTGGATTTTTACTAAATACAATATTCATGTACATGCAAAAACCCGTGGAAATCACTTTGCTTAATGACTCTGATAAAGAAATTAAAAACTATTTGGAGAAATCATTTCTCCCCGAATCTATCTTTGTATCTATAACCACGCCAGATCAGCTAGACAATTTGTCAAAGTACACTTTCTTTGCTGGGAAAAATTTTGATTCAAACAAAACAAATGTGTTTGTTTGTAAAGATTTTACTTGTTCTTTACCTCTTCAAACTATCGATGAGATTAAAAAAGCAATAGAATAAAAAGTCTATCAAATTTTTGCTAAATCTATCTTTAATACTTCACTTACTTGCGGTCTTCCCAAACGCTCGTATCTGCTTTTTGGCATGGCCATAGTGATTTGAGTCTGTTGATAGCTTTTTACATTGATTGTTGGCTGAGCCTGAAGTATTGCCTCAAGTAAAGGCATGATTTGTTCTTTGGTTTCAGAATCTAGCTTTTTGGCAACATTTTCTATTATCATTTGTTTTTGTGATATGGGTTCAGTTGATACATTCTCAATTAGGGTAAGTTGAATCATCTTCTCATGATTTATCTTTAACGTAAGGCAAAAAATAGCGAAACACAAGCAACTGCAATTGATGCTGATACCCCTAGAACAAAAATGATTTTACTTCCATCGACTTTCATGCATAATTTTCATTTAAAATCAAATTAAATTGTAGCTATAGTGGTTACTGAGAATTTCTACGCAATGGTTTTAATAAAAAATCACCTATTATGAGCGTCATAAAAGACAAATTGTGTGTAATAGTCTTCCAAAACGACCATGCCTAGAAGGGGAATGCCTGATCAGGCATTCCCAAAATTATTCTGATTTTGATTTATTTTCTACTAGGGATTCAAGTTCTGCTTGTGAATTTTCATTGCTTTTCCCAAAAAGTGATTTTTTTATCAAAGGTGCTTTTTCTTTTATGATTTGGTTGAATTCCTTCATGTCCTCTAAGCTGGGTGACTGTTGTTGATTTTGGTAGGCCTGCAAAAATCCTGAATAAACACAACCCACTATAATTCCAAATGCAGTATCGAAAACTGATTCAACTTCAGGCAAATAGTTTTCTGCAATCTGCTTATATGATTGAGACTCGCTAATGTAGTAATCAATTAGACTATCAATGAACTCATGATTTTCCTTTGAGATTGTCATTGCTTTACTTGTTTTTTTCTTTATTTAACCATCTCGAGTAAATTGTTATTTATTCATGAATCATTGATTTGGTGTTGTGGAAATTAGATTTAGATGAAGAGTATTTTAAAATATATGATTCAAAGAAAATGATAGCGGGATATTTTGATCCTGACTATGGAGAAATTTTTCCAAAAAACAAATCTGATGAGATAATTTCGCAAATGCTAAAAAACCATGACAAAATTTCAGGAGGATTCATTATGGTTCCAATGGTAAAATTTGGCTTGTTTGATACGGATTTGGAGACTGACATTGATACGGTGGAAACTCAGATCACATCTGTTTTAGACAGGATAAAAAAATGGCAACTGTTTCTTTCTGAAAACAATCTTAAAATTCATTTTATTAGAATTTCTCATACTGATCAAGATATGCTTACAATCACTTTTCCCTTCAAATTCTCAAAACCTACTCCTCTGGATAAAAAGGAAATTGCTGCAGAAATTACTCCTATTTTGGATTTGTTGCAGAAATTAAATTTACTATGAATCTTCCTGAATATCTTGTTATTCCAATATATGCTGAAACTGACCCTGCAAGTAATATCAAAGAACCAATAGAAAATTCTGGGGCTGCTGCATATTCTTCTGATTCTGCAATTACAGTATAATCAGTCACTTCTGAAATTTGATTCTTGTCGAGCATTGATACTGCAAAAAACGTATCGTGCTCTGTTCTCAAATAGTCTGGTTCTGGGTGGGTTCGAGAGACTGAGACAACATTTCCTTGTCTATCATAAAGGGTTACTATTACTGCAACAGTGTTTGCAGTATTTTCTCCATTGTTTTCTACGGTGCCTGAAATTATTATATTGTCAAGATTATCCCTCGTTAGTTCTGAAGAGGTTATGCCGATTACCTGACCTTTAGGTTCGGCAATAGAATAATCAAAATCTAGGGAGTATGACTCTATGTCATTAGGTTTTACATCTGTGAAAATTACATCAAATGGTCCTTTCATTTCTGGCATTATGGTATTTACCAGCGAGTGAGTTTCTTTAGTAGTTATGATATTTTGGTTTTTATCATATAATGTTACAAAAACGCTAACTTGGTTTAATGGCAAATTTAGTCCATTCTGAATTTCGCCTACCACATGAAACGCCCCATCATCTCCAATGTATTGTTGGTCATTTTGTACAGATACATCTGCAAAGGCCGATGGTAAAAGAAAAGTTATGCCGATTAGTAGAATGATGCATTTTTTCATAATTTTTGACTACGTGTGATCTTTAAAGAAGTTTATGGTGGATAACTTCTATTATCAATCTGGTTTATTTTGGATTTTTCAAGAATTCATCTAGTTGACATTTACTAGAGCAATGAGTGAGATATTTGCTATTTAACACCTTTCCACAATTTTTACAACTGTTCAATCTATCGCCAAAGTAAATTTGGATGATAAATTATTAAACCTACATATCAGTCTTTAATTTTTGTTACACTCTAAAAAATCCGGGTTAGGGCTTTACCCCTGTCTTGGCAGAATAAAATTCCACAAGTCCACTCATTTCGTACTCCAAGGCTTGCTGATATTGTGAATCGGATCTTATCTTGTAAGAATCATCTCCCGTTTTCATCCACTCTATGTATTGCTTATCGCTATCAAGCTGCGTCTCTGAGGATAATCTCAACAAATCCACGGCTGTTTCAAAAGAATCTGGAGGAACCAAACCATCGTATAACAAGATTATTTTTTCAAATTCCTCGACATGTTTTTCATAGAATTGGAATAATTCTTCTTTTGATATGGATCCTTCTTCCCACTGTGCTTTTTTAGAATAGAACTGAGTTTGCAAATCTTTCACATCATTTTGAATTTTTTCTAATTCGGTCCCAAAGACAAGTCCTTTC
>JARRMG010000165.1:0-2704 GCA_037386265.1 Nitrosopumilaceae archaeon | reverse complement strand
CCGTTCTCATCTAACTTTAGCTCTATAGTCATTAATGTCCCGCTGATAAATGAATCATTTCGGATAGTTCTTACACGTGCCACATCCAGATGATAAGGCCAAATTTCTACTACAACTGCCCCTACTTTGACATCTTCAGGAGCATCCGTCAAAACGATGTCTTCTTTTTTTATTCCATATTGTTCTAGGGTATGAAGGGAATGCTCTACTAAAGGCTCTGGATTATTGTGATTAATTGCCCATACAGTTCCTTCATACTCTATTTTTTCCAATTCGTTTTAGACAGAAATTGACTCCTATAACAATTATTCGGGATTAATAACATTTAGAGTCATCGTGCTTACAACTCTGGATAATTTTCTGATTGCAGAAACCGCCCTTTCAAATCCATCTTGATCATCTGTATGCACTTCAGCAATAACATCGTAGGCGCCAAAAGTAAGATATGCGTTCTTTACATCAGACATTTGCTTTAGCTCTTCTACGATATACTCTTCTGCGCCAAGATCACAATTTAATAAAACAAAACCGACGTGCATTACTTTATCTTAGATTATCTACAAGTTGGAAGTCTTTAAGTTTTACACTAGTACTTGCTATTTCTTGATTCAAATCTTTTATTGGAACTTTGATTTGACGTTTGATGAGATTCCAATCCCCTACTGATGAATATGATACAAATGTTATTGCTTGGCCCTTTGCTCCTGCTCTTGCAGTTCTACCAATTCTGTGAAAGTATACCATATCTTGATTTGGAACATCATAATTAATCACTAACTCTACTCTTGGAACATCTATTCCTCTTGATGCCACATCTGTTGCTACAAGTATGTCTGCTTTACCTGATCTGAATTTTGCCATTGACTGTTCTCTTCTGTGCTGAGACATGTCTCCTTCAATTGCAACTGCATCAAATTTCTCTTGATGGAGAAACTTTGCAACATCTCTGGTTCGGTATTTAGTTGAGCAAAATACAATAATGTGCCCCTTTACTTTTTTTATGAAATCAATAAGATGGCCAAACTTGTCTCTGTCCTTTATCACCAAAAATGACTGGTCAATTCCCTCTCCACTAAGATCATCTGCATCCAAAAGAAATTGCTTTGGATTTTGGAGGTATTCTTCAGAAAGTCTTAGAATCTCAGTTGGCATGGTGGCCGAAAACAAAGACATGGTTCTCTCCTCTGGTGTTAAATCTAAAATAAATTGGATATCATCAATGAAACCCATGTCAAGCATTGTGTCTGCCTCGTCTAGCACAACGTGTTCTACATCTTTTAATTCGATAGAGCCACGCTTTAGATGGTCGATTAATCTTCCTGGAGTGGCCACAACGATTTCAACTCCTCTATCCAGAGCATCAAGCTGAATTCCCATTCCTTGACCTCCATAGACAGTTGCAGTTTTTATTCCGGTATATTTTCCGAATTTTTTTATTTCATCAGATATCTGCATGGCAAGTTCCCTTGTGGGGGCAATTACCATGCCTTGAATTCCTTTTTTTGGGGTTAATTGTTGCAGCATGGACAATGAAAATGCAGCAGTCTTTCCAGACCCTGTATGGGCTTGTCCAATAACGTCTCGACCTGATAGCAAAACAGGAATGCATGCCTCTTGGATTGGAAAAGCTTCTTCATACCCTAACTCGTCTACTGCCTTTAAAATCTCGTCTTTTAATCCTAATTCTTTAAACTTTGTCATTATTTTTCTTCTCTTAAGCAACGACGAAAAAGCTCATTGCCTACTCGTCATTATTCCGATATTTGACAAAGGTCAGTTTAGGTCTAATAAACGCTTGGTATTTTTTATGTTTCAAGTTGTGCATCAATTATTCTTTTGAATGATTCAAAAGGCTGAGCGCCATTTATTTTAACAAAACCAATATCATCATTTCCAATAAAGAATCCTGGCGTTCCTGTAACATCATAATCTCTTCCATCATTAAGATCTCCTTGAACTTCTTCCAGATATTTTCCAGTTTGTAGACAAGAGTCAAACTGTTCTTGCTCTAACTCAATATCTGATGCATATTGACTAAAAGTAGCAATTGCAGAATTGCTATCTAGCCTATTCCATGAATTTTGTTTTTCAAATAAAGTATCGTGATACTCCCAGTATTTTCCTTGTTCGTTTGCACATTCAGCGGCAACAGCTGCGGGAAGGGCATTAGGATGAATACTTTGAATTGGAAAGTCTCTATAAACAAGATTAACTTTGCCTTCTGCAATATACTCTTCAATTATTGAAGGAAGGGTTTGCACATGGAATCTGGCACAAAATGGACATTGGAAATCAGAAAATTCTACTATTGTGATTGGGGCATCAGGATCTCCTCTAATTGGATCATCGTCTAATGAAATTCTTACTGGTTGTGGTGCTTGTTGGGGGGTTGGCTGATTGCTTTCAATTTTTGATTCTAAATTGGAAATAGCTTGTTGAAATTCTGACCTGGTTATAGTGTCTGAATCCATAGTTGAAAAATAAGATCCGGCAAAAAATGCTGCCACAGCTACTACTGCAACAAGTGCAACAATTATTCCTGTTGGAATGGACTTCTTGTTTGGTGTTTGGGAATCGTATGTTGGCTCATTTGCGGGCTTTGGTTCATCGTTGTTATCATCTTCAGGAATCTCTAAGGGAGTGTTTTGTAAATCTGGATTTTCTTTAGTAATTTCTGGTTCTTCTTGCTTTTCTTCAAAATCAC
>JARRMG010000164.1:0-2565 GCA_037386265.1 Nitrosopumilaceae archaeon | reverse complement strand
CTTGTAACTGGAGATAATTTTGGATGTGGGTCTAGCAGGGAACATGCAGTATGGGCATTACAAGATTACGGGTTCTCGGTAATTATTGCACCTTCTTTTGCCGATATTTTCTATAGTAATTGCTTCAAAAATGGTATTTTACCTATAAAATTAGATGAAAAAACTGTTGATAAATTAAAGATAGAGTCAAGTGAAATTGAAGTTGATTTAGAAAATCAATTTTTGAGGACCTCCTCTGAAAAAATACCTTTTGAAATTGATCCTTACAAAAAGAAGATACTTTTAGAAGGATTGGATGATATTGCTCTGACTCTCAAATATGAAAACGAAATAATGAAATTTGAAAAAGATTCTATGATTCCATCTGTTTTATGATCTTGTTTACTTGCTTTTGATTTCTTTCTAACACCATGGGTGATTCTGCATCAATCCAATCATTCTTTCCAATATCAAATGCACTTATTTTCCCTTCTTTTGACATTGCTTCTAAAATGTCATAGGACAAGTTAATCTGTTTTTGTTTTGATTTTTCCTTTATTTTTTTAATTACCTCTTTTCCTAAAATGTAAATTCCTAAACATTCTGACATTGGCAAATTCATTAGAGGTTTTTCTTTGAATTGTTTTATTACTCCATCTTCTACTATTGCAAATCCGGTATCTTCTTTTCTTTTGGTCCTAGTTGCAATACATGCACTGCTTTTCTTTTCCTTGAAAAATTCATACATTTTTAATAGATCTAAGGCACATAAGTTATCTACAAACCATAAGACAAATCCATTTTCGTTTTCAAGTTTTTTTCCAACATGCAACAAGTCTCCACCTGTACCACTTTGAGAATCTTGTACAAAGGAAATTTTTTTATGTGATTTTAGTTTTTGATAGTAATTTTTTATTTGTCCGCCCAATCCGGTAAAATCAGAAATTATGATGATTTCTTTGATAAAATCAAAAGAGTCTAGATATCTTACAACATAATCTATCAGAGGTTTACCATTAATTGGTGTCATGGCTTTTGGAAAATATTCTGTGTACGGTTTACCTCTGGTTCCTTTCCCGCCGGCTAAAATTACAGCCTTCACGGTCTAACGATAAGATTTTTGTTTTCTTCGTCTAGCGCCTGGACCGCCAAATTTCTTTGGTTCTTTTCTTCTAGCATCACCGCTAATCAAATACTTGTCAAAATCAGTAATTCTTTGTCTTAGGTCTTCTCTAGTTGATTTAGGTAGTGGATGATCCTTTGGCTCTTTTTTAGATTTTGTCCATCCTGTTAAGGCTCTGGATATTCCAGTTGCTATTGCACTTGCTTGTCCCATTATTCCTCCACCTCTTACTCTAATTGAGATATCTATTTTGTCTCTTAGGTCGCCAATAATTTCGAGAGGTGCTAGGATTACTTCTCTTGCAGTTTCTTGAGGGATCATTTCTACTGGAACATTGTTTATCCTTACTTTTCCTTTACCTTTTGTAATGTAAACATGTGCACTTGCATTTTTTCGTTTAGAAAAATAAATTTCTTTATTTGGTACAGTCATACAGTACACCCTATAGTTCAACCAATAACTGCCATGGTATTATAATAGTAGGACGATTTTCTGATCATAGCTTTTTCAAATTTAATTTTCTTTAGAGATTTTACCTCTTTTGGACTCCCAATGTATGTTCTAAGTCTTTTGTGGGCTTCTATTCCTGAGGGTTTTTCTTTTGGCAACATCCCTCGAATCATTTTTTTCATTATGGTGTCTGGTCTTCTGGGATGTTTTGGTCCATGTTTCCAATGGTTGATGCTGTTAATTTCTAAAAATTCTCTATATTCACTTATGATGTTACTTCTAGTCCCGCTAATCATTATCTTATCGCAATTAACTATTGAAACCCTGTTTCCTTTTATGAGTAATTTTGCGACTTGAGAGGAAAGCCTACCTGCAACATGATTTGTGGCATCAACCACGATAGGGGTATCTATTGCGACAACACTTTCTTGACTAGCCAAGCAAAACCACTCCTTTTCCAGTTGGATGTT
The DNA here is from genome assembly GCA_037386265.1 of Nitrosopumilaceae archaeon. GTDB lineage: Archaea > Thermoproteota > Nitrososphaeria > Nitrososphaerales > Nitrosopumilaceae > Nitrosomaritimum. Next base: position 543 of record JARRMG010000164.1, on the reverse strand, counting down.
TTTCTATTAATTCTGAATATGAAATTAGTTTTCCTCCATTTTCGATGACCTTTGCAGCTGCAGAATCTGAGATGGAAAATGAACAAAGTGTTATCTTGTGTGGAATGTTTCCTGTTCCTAGGACTTTTCCTGGAAACACTACGGTATCATTATCTTTGGTTAACTGGCCAATCCTGTACAAATTGATGTCTCTCCTAGCAACAGATGGCTTGAGAGCATATTCGGCTAATTTTGCCCAAATTGGAGCATCATTGGTGGTAGATGCCTTTTTGAACTCTTTTGCCATTTGTATCACAACTTGACTAGTCATGTGAATAATGCGGTTTAAAACCCAAATATAATGTGTATGCTTGAATTATTCTTCTTTTAATTGATCAATCATGGTTTTGAAATCTCCTAGTCCTGTTCCAAGTTCTTCTACTCCTGCAAGAATAATCTGCTCTGGATTTAAGGCACCAGTAGATTCTACGGTAAGAATTCTTTCATCTTCTTTTTCGGTTTCTACTAGGGTTGCAATATTTGAAGAATTCCATTTTGCATGTT
>JARRMG010000163.1:0-4530 GCA_037386265.1 Nitrosopumilaceae archaeon | reverse complement strand
TGATCATTTTATAAAATATAGTGAGATACTACATATCCTTACTTTGATTTCGACTAACTGTGGGCAAAGTAAAACTACCTCCTCCAAAAACTGGAAGTCGATCAATTTCTGATAATATTTTTAAAATAAGTGCAACTGCTGCAGGCGTTTATGTCCTAGTAATGATTGTGTTTTTAGCTTTTCAATTAGTTTCTGAATCTTACCCCATATGGGAAGAAAATGGGTTATCCTTTATCACAAAAACCGAATGGAATGCAGTAGAAGGACGTGAAGATTTTGGTGTACTGCCTTACATTTTTGGAACCTTAGTAACATCTGCTTTGGCAATGGCAATAGGAGTGCCTCTTAGTATCGGGATTGCAATGTTTATTTCAGATGCGCCCGCAAAAATCGGAGGGCCATTAGGTTTTCTGGTAGAATTATTGGCAGCAGTTCCAAGTGTAATTTATGGACTTTGGGGCCTCTTTGTTTTTAGAATCTATTTTGTTGATTGGATAGAAAAACCGCTGCATAATGCATTTGGAGATAATATTTGGCTTTTTTCTGGAACTCCCTTTGGGCTAGATATTCTTACTGCGAGTGTAATTTTAGCAATCATGATTATTCCTACAGTTTCTGCTGTATCTCGTGAAGTTATGCGAGCAGTGCCACAACAGCAAAAAGAGGCTGCATATATGCTTGGAGCAACCAAATGGGAGATGTTCAAGCTTGCGGTGTTTCCATATTCTAAAACTGGATTAATTGGTGCATCCATCCTTGGTCTGGGTAGGGCAGTTGGTGAAACTATGGCAGTTACTATGTTAATTGGAAATGCAACTGGTATTAGTGCCATCCCTTCGTCTTTGTTCAAACCCAGTCAAACCATGTCTAGCATTATTGCAAATGAATTTGTAGAGGCATCTCCTGCATCATTACATCTTCCTGCATTAATTGGCGTTGCATTGGTCCTTTTACTAATTGCAATTGCCATCAATGTTGTAGCTCACCTACTCGTAACTAGAATGCTCAAAGTAAAGGAGGGTGCAATTAATAATTGAGTACCACACAAGAGAGAAGACAAGAGTATAGAGCTCTATTCAAACAAAATGTTTCAAAGAGACTAGTTGTTGACAAAGCAGTCAGGATTATTGTTTTTGCATGTGTGATTGTTGCAATTATACCTCTTGGAAGTATTTTGGTTGAGGTTTTCAAAAATGGAGCAGCTGCCATAAGCTATGAATTCCTAACAGAAGTCCCTGGTTCAATAGGTTCTGGTGAAGGGGGAATCGGACCTGCAATTCAAGGTACTTTGATAATTATTGGATTATCAAGTCTAATTGGAGTTCCAATTGGCGTAATGTCTGGAATTTATCTCTCCGAATATGGTGATAATAAACTTGCAAAAAGTATTAGATTTTTCAATGATGTCTTTATGGAATTTCCTTCGATTGTATTGGGTATTTTTGCATTTTTGATGATAGTTTTGATATTGGGTCACTTTTCTGTATGGGCCGGAGCATTTGCCTTGTCTTTAATCATGTTCCCAATTGTGGCTAGAACTACTGAAGAATCTTTGAAGATGGTTCCTGTTACTTATCGTGAAGCAGGAACTGCTTTAGGGCTCAAAAAATGGGTTATTACATTGCGAATTGTAATTTCTGCTGCAAAAAGTGGAATGATTACTGGAATTCTACTTTCGGTTTCAAGAATTGGAGGTGAGACTGCACCTTTAATCATGACCATTCTTGGAAGCAGTCAATTCTTTAGCAGTATGGATGTGCCCATGGATGCCTTACCTCTCCGAATATGGCGATTGTCCCTATTGCCGTATGATAGTGCCCAGCTCCAAGGTTGGGGGTCTGCAATGGTATTGATAATTATTATTCTGGGAATCAACCTTGGAGTGAGATACTACTTTACTAGCAAAAAAGGAAATGGCATTTTAGGGCAATTTATTAGAATAGGAGCGATTTTCCTGCAGTTAAAAACATCACAATGAAATTTCCCGAAAAATCTGTCACTGCGCTGATCGGACCTTCGGGATGTGGAAAGACCACATTTCTAAGATGTCTTAACAGAATGCATGATATGACAAAAGGTGCAAAAGTTGAAGGAAAAGTAATGATTGATAATATTGATCTTTATGATAAATCCATTGACCCAATTTATCACAGAAGAAAAGTGGGAATGGTATTTCAAAAACCAAATCCATTTCCAACAATGTCAATTTATGATAACGTGACTGCTGGTCTAAAACTTAATGGTGTCAGGGATAAGAAAATTCTTAATGAAATTGTAGAGGATTCATTAAAAATGGCATACCTTTGGGACGAGGTAAAAAATGATTTAAAAAAATCTGCAATTGAATTATCCGGAGGACAGCAACAGAGATTATGCATTGCAAGAGCCCTGGCAATTCAGCCTGAGGTGCTATTGATGGATGAGCCTGCATCGGCCCTTGATCCTATTGCCACTCAAAAAATCGAAGAAACAATTACTGAGCTGAAAAAAGAGTATACCATAATCATCGTAACTCACAACATGCAACAAGCAGTAAGAGTTTCAGATTATACTGGATTCATGTACCTAGGCGACTTGATTGAGTTTAGGGAAACCAAGAAACTCTTTACTGATCCTCATAATGAATTGACTGCAAAATATGTTCAAGGACAATTTGGATAATGACTCGACTAATCGATCCTTCACTTGAAAAACTATCAAGAATAATGGCCGAGATGGGAGACATGGCAATTGAGAGCGTCTCTTTGGCAGTAGATTCCTACCTTGAGGGAAAAAATACCATGAACAAGGTCTATGAATTATCTGAGGCAATTCGTAACAAATACTTTGAAGTCGAGGATTTGATTTTTGATATGCTGCTGAAATATCAGCCAGTAGCAGATGATTTTAGGATGATTCGCTCCTCTACTGAAATCTCATATGCATTTTCAAGATTTGGACGATATGCCTACGACATTACTCAAGTAAGGGACTTGTTTGGTGATATTTCTGAATGCACAAATGCATCCTTGTTTGAGATTACAAAAAAAGTAAAGCACATGATAAAAGAGGCCGTCTTATCATTTGCAGAACTGGATGTTAGAAAGGCTGTCAAAATTCAAGAGGATGAGGAGTTCATTGATAAAATCTACAAGGAAAGACTGCCAAAACTAATAGAGTCTGACAATACCAAATGTGCGCTAGCTGAAGCCCTACTTTTGCGATACCTTGAAAGAATTGGCGACCATGCAGTCTTTATGAGTGATGCCATTAACTATATTGTAACAGGAAAACACAAACCAAGTGAAAAGAGAATAGAATCTCACACAAATCCATAACCAAGATAATACGGACTGTAAAACTAGTGATCTAAAATAAAGTAACAAACCCATCTGTGATTACTGATAGGAGCGGACAAATTTATTTTCTAAAATTTGACAATTAGGACTCCAAAGTTTTTATAATTTCTTTAGAACCAAAAATTATGAATCTTATAAGATTCTCAATTTTGGCATCATTTACAAGAATCATAACTGGAATGGCACCAGATATTCTTGCCGAGGAATTCCATGTTTTAATTCCAGAAGGAACTTCAGTTAGAGGTTGTGAAACAACTGATGAGTGTTACATTCCTTTTGGCGTGAAAATTAATGTTGGCGATAAAATCAAGTGGACAAATGAAGATGTGGCATTTCATACTGTCACCAGCGGAAATCCAACAGATGGACCGGATGGTCTTTTTGATTCTGGGATGTTTAAGCTAGACGAAAAATTCTCTCACACATTTGAAGAATCTGGTAATTTTGATTATTTCTGTACCCTTCATCCTTGGATGCAAGGAACTGTTGTAGTCCAAGTGCCAATACCTGACCAGGAGCCACAAAATGGAGGAGGTTGTCTAATAGCAACTGCAACCTATGGCTCTGAGCTTGCACCAAAAGTACAACAACTAAGAGAACTACGTGATAACAAGTTACTTCAGACAGAATATGGGTCTGCATTCATGGAATCATTCAATGATATCTACTATTCATTTAGCCCTGCAATTGCTGATTTTGAGCGTGAAAATCCTTTATTCCGAGAAACTGTCAAGCTTGCAATAACTCCAATGGTCTCCAGCCTCTCAGTTCTGACTCATGTGGATATGGATTCAGAAGCCGAAGCGTTAGGATATGGAATCAGTTTGATTCTTCTAAATGTTGGAATGTACATTGGAGCACCAACCCTTGTAATAGTTGGAATAAAAAAGAAAAAAGGTTAGACTACTGTAAACAGTGACATCATCCCTGCTGAAATGTGATCATTGACATGGCAGTGAAACATCCAAGTTCCAACATTGTCTGGAATAAGGTCAACTGTCTTCAGACTAGCCGGCATTAACTCCATCACATCAACTCTGTTGCCATTCCACAAGACAGTATTCCCGTGCCAATGTGGCGTGTGCAAATCCACTTCGGTTCCCATTCCAATGAGGTACCAGCGTACATGTTCTCCATTTTTCATGGTCTGTCCTGGCAGATTACCATACACATACCCGTTAATTCCATGCAT
>JARRMG010000162.1:0-4455 GCA_037386265.1 Nitrosopumilaceae archaeon | reverse complement strand
CGATTCAGAAAGGCATTTTTGCAGAGATTTCTCACAAGTCTTATGTACATTTAATTCAGAAGTTTTTAAAATCATTTGTTCAACAAATTCACCTTCAAAAATTTTCTCATTCCATAATGGACCTCCAATATTATTTTGGCATCCACAAAGTTCACAACACTCTGTTTTTTCTTTCACTAATTTACGATGAGCACAATTTTTACAATGTATGATGTAACCAAGGTTTTCATTTTGATCAGGTCTGTTGTACACCCTTACATAGATACGATAATAGTGCATATTGCTTTCAACAAAGAGAGGGTTTATCTCCAAGCCTAATCTTCCTGAGACAGATCTTAGACAACCCAAAATTAATCGAATGGCTATTTCATTACCATATTTTGTTCTGATAGGAATTCCTCCGTATTTTCTTTTACAGGTGTTTTGAAAAAGACCATTTAAAACTTGCAAGTCTGTAGCAGTACAAGAAAGAATTCCTCCGTGCATCGTTGCCCTCAATCCGCAATCAAAAAACTGGGCGGGTGAACCAAACGGATCTATATCGACAATTGAGGCTCTATTGCCTTTTTTAGAATACCTGCTAAAGAATCTACAAATTTCTTCCTCAGAATATTCAATGTTATTTACTTTGTTAATATTTCCTGAAAATCTTGCAAGCTCTAACGCAGATGGGTTTAGATCGTTTATGACTACCTTGTCTACACTCAATTCATTGGCAACTCGTAAACCTCTAACACGCTTTTGGATTAAAAAATGCAGGTTCTTTTGGTGGAACAATTTCGGTTAGAGATCTTTTAGGAACAACAATTTTCGTTTTTCCTTCGATAATTTCTTCAAAAAATTTATTTGTAATTTCCAATGTTTGAACTAAATTTATTGCATGTATAATGGTTTAATACTTGAAGTCTACGAGCAAATTCGTGAAAATTTGTGGTATAGATGATGCTGGAAGAGGTTCTATGTTAGGTCCACTTGTTATTGCTGGAATTTCTATTGACAAAACTAAACTTCGTAAACTATCTTCACTGGGCGTTAAAGACTCAAAACAACTTTCTCCAATAAAGCGCAAAGAACTTTATAAAAAAATAATTGCACTTGTGGATAATTACTATGTAGCGAAAATACATCCAAAATCCATCGATCGTAGCGTAAAAAATCATGGTTTAAACTTGTTAGAAGCAAAATACATGGCCAAAGTAGTATCCAAATTAGATTCAGATACATCTTTTGTTGATTCATGTGATGTAAACCCAAAACGATTTGGTAAAGAAATATCTCGATTATCGAATAATAAAAAAATTCGGTCTTATCATCATGCTGATTCCAAGTTTGTTGTAGTCTCTGCAGCCTCCATCCTGGCCAAGGTCACAAGAGATAGAGCAATCGAAAGATTGAGAAAAAATCACGATGTTGGAAGTGGATATCCTTCTGACCGTAAAACGATTAATTTTGTGAAAAAATTCTATAAATCTGAAAAAACCATGCCTACCTTTGTGCGTAAAAGCTGGAAACCCACTCAAAAAATAATTCTAGAAAGCTAGTTATGAAAACGCGCTATCACAAGTGCATGATCTTTATCGTAAGGATGTAAGTCAAGAGTTTGTAAAATATCAAAATTTGTTTTCATTCTTTGTATCTCTTCTTCAACAATTTGTTTGGGGGGTTTTGTTACATCAATACTTCTTGTTTTGATTACTAAAAATAAAAAACCATGATTTTTCAGATACATTTTACAATTTGAAATCGCTATTTCTGTTTGGTCAGGTTGAGCAATATCCACATAAACCACATCTACTTTACCAAAAACTGAAAAATACTCTTTTGGCTTTCTTGCATCTTGTAGAATGGGAATGATGTTTTTTCTATGGGTAGCTACTCTGTCAAGAAAATCTCTTGCTACCCTACTGGCATGTTCTACTCCGAAAATAATTCCACTTGGTCCAACGATGTCTGAAATATGACTGATGGTGGTCCCTGTGGATACTCCTAGATACAGCACTGTTGATTTATTCTTAAACGGAAATTCTTCTAATCCATTCATTATCGCTGCAGCAAGTTTACTTCTAAATGGTTCCCATAATCTGTATTCGATTCCTTTTTTTGTGATTAACTTTTCTTTGTATACTTGATTCCCTACAACTAAATTTTCAGTGGCTAGCTTTTTCACTCCCTCTGATTTAATCCAAAAAAATGATTGGTTATCTTCTTCCAAACTTCTTTCTCTTTTTATTTTTATTTTGTTTAGAATCCCTTCTTTCTCTATTTGGTCTTTCATCTCTTCTAGAATCTCCTTCTCTTCTGGAGAAACCACCACTTCTAGAATCTCCTTCTCTTCTTCTAGAATCTCCTTCTCTTCTGGAGAAACCACCTCTTCTTCTATCAAAATCTCTTCTTCCCTGACTTGAATCTGGTCTTCTAGATTCTCTTTCGGTTGGTTTTTCATATTTTGTACCTATTTCTTTAACCCTTACATCGAGTTTTTCAAGAAGAGTTTTGTTTAATCCTTCACCATATACATCGACTCTTGCTGCAATCACTGCCTTAGCTGCAATTGCTCTTGCAATTTTTCCTCTCTGCCATCTTGGCGCGGCATGGACTAGTGTGTGTTGAAATAAAATTCCGTGCTTTGGGGGTTGAGCACCAGTTTTTAATGATCTAAACAATGCCTTTTCTGCTCCAATTACCTGAATTGTACTGGCAGGCATAGATGCTAGTCTTGATAAACTTCCAGCTCTTCCAAGAATCCTCGCCCCTACGGCGTGCCCTAAAATTGCTGAAAGATTTGGAGCAACAATTTCCATCTCTGATTCTACATGTTCTTCAAGATTCTTTCTGAGGTCATGAAGTTCTAACATTTGTTTGGCCATTGATTGAACAATTTTCAGATTTTTTTCTGAAATGTCTCCTCCCCTACTTTTCTCAGACACTAAAGAAAGCATTTCTACTTTTGAATCAGGAAAACCTGCGTCCTCAAAAACTTTTTTTGTTAAGGAATCACGTTTTCCTGCAAGAACAATTTGGGCATATCCATTGATACTATCAATCACATTTTCTAATTCTGGAAAGTGTAAGCCATACCATTCTCTTAATCTTGAACTAAGGGCATTAGCAATTTTGTCTACTTCATCAAGAGAATTAATAGCTTGAATGATGTGCAAATCAGGACTTTCTGATACTGTTGTTACTTTGGAAGAAGAAAGACCCATGGCAAATTCTCGTAGTTTACTGAGGCTATCTGGAATATTTTCGGCAAACCCTGAATCAACATTTTTCAATATGTTGACTAGAGATGAGTCATTAGTTGCAACTCCTCGCTGTAAGGGAGCTAAATAATCAACTATTTCATCTAATCTTGCTTGTTTGTTTTTAATTGAGAGATAATCCTTGACAGGATCTGAAAAAGGAAAGGCTTTTTCCAGTTTTCCTTCATTGAAAACTGAGATTCCAAATTCTGTTAAAATTACAGAATGCATGACTAGTTGATTCAAAGTCTCCTTTAAAAAAGGTAACAAATTCGATCCGGCTTAACTGTTATATTCGAAGTTAGGTGTATGATTCAAAGTGGAAGCAAATTTAGCTACTTCGATAGGCAAAATTAATTTGAACCGTCCTGCAATGCTTGCCTCGGGAATTTTGGGTATTTCTTTAGATGTTTTTAATCGACTTTATAGGTCGGGCGCAGGTGCCGTAGTGACAAAGTCTCTTAGTAAGGAGCCATGGGAAGGATATCCAAACCCCACAATTTTCAGTGTTAATGAAGGTGGTTGGATTAATGCTGTAGGGCTTTCAAATCCCGGTGCTCCTAATTTTGCAAAAATGATTGAGCCCAACCAAGACGTTCCAATCATTGTTAGTCTTGTAGGTTCTATTCCAGAAGATTTTGAAACAATGGTGAAGGAATTCTCAAAATGTAATATTACTGCTTTTGAATTGAATTTATCTTGTCCACATGTTGCAAAGGTGGGTCTAGAAGTTGGAGATGATCCAGAACTTGTTAAAAAAATCGTAAGTACTGTAAAACAATCTACGGATGTTCCTGTCATTGCAAAAGTAGGTTTGGGAACCACACACTATCTAGATACTGTAGGAACCGCCATTGATTCTGGAATTGATGCTATAACTGCAATAAACACCGTTAGAGCAATGGCAATTGATGTAGATACTCAAAAACCTATTCTAAGTAACAAATTCGGTGGACTATCTGGAACTCCAATTAAGCCGATTGCATTAAGATGTGTTTACGAAATTTCTTCAAAATTTAATATTCCAATAATTGGATGTGGCGGTGTTTCAACCTGGGAAGATGCCGTTGAATTCTTCTTAGCAGGTGCATCTGCAATTCAAGTTGGCAGTGCAGTTGGAGATAGATGGGTAAATGTCTTCAATGAGATTAAAACCGGGAGCCCAAATGCCGCTGTCGCGGAGTGCTTGCCAGGTGAATTTGACATCTTCGGA
>JARRMG010000161.1:0-3891 GCA_037386265.1 Nitrosopumilaceae archaeon | reverse complement strand
ACAATTTCTTAAAGTTCAAAAAGAATTCGGTACATTTGATAGATATCTCTGGGGCTTTGTTGATAATAAACCAATCAAAAACAAATTCAAAAAACTCTCAGATTTACCATCTTCTACTATGACTTCTGAAAAGATGAGTGCCGACCTTAAAAAACGTGGTTTTAATTTTGTGGGTCCAACTATCTGTTATGCTTTAATGCAAGCAATTGGCATGGTAAATGACCATACAACTGGATGTTTTCGTTCTGGAAAATAATTTTATTTTAATCTAAAAAGACTCAATATACAATTTTTCAAATTTGTGCCTAATTTTCTCTTATTATTACATTATTCTTATCAATATCAGATAAGACATAGAGTTTGAGTAATTTGAAAGCAAAACTTTCAAAATTTTCCAAAACAGCTGGTCCTGGTATTCTATTTGCAAGTACTGCTATTGGCGTGTCTCATTTGGTTCAGTCTACCAGAGCAGGAGCTGACTTTGGATTATTATTGTTAGGTTTTGTAATTGTTGTCAGTGTCCTAAAATATCCATTTTTTGAATATGGCTCTCGTTATGCAAATGTTACTCAAACAAGTATTATTGACGGATACGAAAAGCTTGGAAGACCAGTACTCTGGATGTATTTCTTCATTACTGTATCTTCTATGTTTTTTATAATAGGTGCGGTGGGGTTTGTAACTGCAGGATTTTTTGAAAATCTCTTCGGATTGGAATTTTTGGGACAATGGACAATAATTCTTTTGTTTGGGATTTGTGTGTTGATTCTTGCAATAGGAAAATATAATATTTTAGACAGTTTGATTAAGATTGTTGCAGTAGTTCTTTTAGTTTCTACCACTTGTGCGTTTTTACTCGTCCTTTGGAATGGGCCGATTGAACCTTCAGAAAATTTTATTCCAAAGGAACTTTGGACTAGTGGGGGAATTCTTTTTTTACTTGCATTGATGGGTTGGATGCCTACTGCATTAGATTTGTCAAGCTGGAATAGCCTGTGGACTCTTGAGAGAATGAAGCAAACTAACTATCGACCACAATTACGGGAGACCTTGTTTGAGTTTAGATTTGCTTATGCGTTAACTGTTATTTTGGCTGTGATGTTTGTCGTCCTTGGTTCTTCCATCTTTTTTGGTTCAGGTGAAGAACTACCTAACAACAATGCTGACTTTGCTCATATGGTAATTACTTTGTATACTCAAACAATAGGTGAATGGAGTTATCTAGTTATTGCAGCAGCAGCATTTGCCGTAATGTTTGGAACGATTATTGAGTAAAAACGCACAAGTGGTTTTACAATTTGCAGGAAATCTCAAAGAATTAGTTGATTTTGCAACTGTTCTATCATTTATGATCGCCCCGGTAATTGCTATAATTAATTTTAGATTAGTAACTGGAAAATTTCTCGAAAAAAACATGCAACCTTCTATCTTACTGAAGATCTTAAGTTTTGCAGGGATCTTATTTTTGTCGGGGTTTGCGATCTATTTTTTAATTACCATGTTTTGAATTTTTCAATAAATTATTAAGCAATAATAAAACATACTTGTTCGTTGAGGTTAAAAAAATTAAATTTTTTGATCGTCTTGCTTTCAATAATTGCCATTACAAATATCTCCATTATTGTTTCTGCAAACGATGCATGGTCTTTGATGGCATCTGATCGTGATCATGATGGAATCTTAGATGATCTTGATGAATGTCCCTTGGTTTCTGAAAATTATAATAAATTTGAGGACTCTGATGGTTGTCCTGACTCTGTCTTTGATGAGAACACAAAATTTGAATTTCCAGATACCGACGGTGATGGGTTTGAAGATCGGGTAGACAACTGTGTGAATTTACCTGAAACTTTTAATGATTATTTAGACCATGATGGATGTCCTGAAAGAGTTCCAAATGACCTTAAACCTGAAAGCGACTCTGACTCTGATTCCATCCCTGATTCAATTGATGCATGCCCTATGGAAAAAGAAACAATTAACGAATTCAAAGATGCTGACGGATGTCCCGACTTGTTAACTCCTACTTCAAAAATTTCAAATGAAAGAATTACTGATGAAAATCATTGCTTTGGAGGAAAAGTTTCAGTTATTCGATTTAATTATCAAGAAAGCATATGCATACTTCCAGACACCGCAAAACGTTGGGAAGAGCTAGGAATTGCAAAAATTGTTTTTCCATCATCTCTCGAACAAATATCTGAATTAGAAGAAATTGATACCATTACTACAATTGATGAAAATTTACCTCCGATACCTCCTCCTTCAGAAATTCCTCCTCTGGAAAATAACATTCCCGAAATTTCAAGGGCAACCGTTTTAGAGACTAAAACTACCATAATTGGCCAAGATATTTTTTATCCTGAGGGAACTCCATTAATTACTTCCAGTATTGTAACAATTCCTGTAGGTTCTGAAACAGGAAACCACATTCATGAATACCCTCTGTTCGCATTTGTGCTGAAAGGAGAGGTAACGGTTGATTACCAAAGTGAAGGATCAAAAATCTATGTTGAAGGCGATGCAATAATGGAAGCTATCAACTTTACTCATAATGGTAAAAACACTGGGGATGAACCAACAGAAATTCTAGTGGTAACCATCGGTGAAGAATAAACGTGAATATAAAAAACAACGGACAATCTTTTATTCAATTGATAATTTCCTTTACATAAAGAAATCATTTTAAATAAAGAAGAATAATAAATTATAACATGAAAATTTCTGCAAAAATGAAAAAAGCACTAAACGATCAGATTGGATTGGAATCCAATGCATCGAGTAGTTACCTTGCAATGGCGTCATGGTGTGAAGTTACAGGATATGATGGGGCAGCTAGTTACTTTTACGCCCAATCCGATGAAGAACGAACTCACATGCTAAAAGTAGTTCATTATCTAAATGATATGGGTGCACCAGCAACAATTCCTGCCATCAAAGCTCCTGCAGCATCTTACAAATCACTTGAGACATTGATCAAAACTGCACTTAAAAGTGAACAAACGGTTACTGCTGCCATTCACAAAATGGTGGAAATTGCTCAAAAAGAAAAAGATCATTCAACATATGCATTTCTTGAATGGTTCGTAAACGAACAAGTTCAAGAGGAAACAAAATTTGAAACGCTTTTGCAAAAGTTTGATCTAATTGGAAGAGATAAGCTGGCAATTAATGAAATTGACAAACTTTTAGCAACTCAGGCAGCATCTCCAGAAGCTGATCCTGCAGCTTGACCTTTTTTCTAAAATCATTAATACCTCATAATATTCCCTAAAATTATGACCGTAATAGTATCTAGAAATGCAGGGGGTGTAACTCAATTATTCAATACGGAAACAGGACGGGTTACTTACAAATGCAAAGCAGAATCTGCCTTTATGCCAATTGAAGCATTTGGAGGAATTGTAAAGTTTAATCAAAAAGGAGCGATGGCCACCATCACCGGAGAAATTAAGGCACTTGAGTCGTGTGAAGTCATCAAAGAAGGAGATTCAAACTACAAAGAAGCATTAGTGGCGGTAATAGATGCAAAAAAAGAATTTGTAAGATCAAAGTATGATGAAGCTCAAAAAGAGATTCAATTTTTGGAAGATAAACTGGCCTTACTTTAATTTCAATTCATTCTTGAAATTCTTGGCATTTACAACCTTTTACTAGACATCTTCCTTTTCCATCCAGATGAATGAGGTTATCATGATAACAGCCAATTTCCTTGTTATTGCAGTTCACACTATCTTTTGATTTTAGTCATTAATCTTGTTTTTCAGACAATTATAATTACAAAGACCATGTAGACTAATCGTGATTGGAATTAGGAGCATTGGGAGATTTTTCATGTTTATTGTGGGTGGGCTTGTCGCAATTATTGTAGGTTCCTTTATGATCCGAGGA
>JARRMG010000160.1:0-5649 GCA_037386265.1 Nitrosopumilaceae archaeon | reverse complement strand
ATTACTCCATTGCTGTTGATTATTGATTCGATGCTAGGACTGAGACTGTTTTTTTGAAAATTTTGAATTATGTTGATTTGCTTTGTCTTACCAGGATCAATGGTTGCGTCTATTATACTGGTTCCGTTTCCAATGAATATACCATTAATTGATAAGCCATACTGTAATTCTGGAATATAAACTGGTAATAGACCGTTATTTGTTAATTCAAAAACCAACTCAAGTTCAATTCCTGCAATTACATCAAGAGCAGCAGATAACCAATTTCCTGACAAAACATCCAATCCCAATTTAATCAAGGATGAAAAGGACAAAGTTTCCAATTCCACATTAACGGAGGAGACATCATTAAACGAGGCACTGATCTGGGTGTACGAATATGCAACAAGCCCTAAAACAATTAAAACAACAGAAAATGCAACTAGGAAAATTATGATGATTGATTTATTCAATAACGTTTACTCTTTAGTGAAAAAATTAAATGTATAGAAAAAAAGGAAATCAATTCCAACTAGGAGGAATTAGTGAGAGGTCTTGGTTCATTTTTTGTTTTTGAAGCATGACATTTATCCAAATTTCCAAATACGCGCCAAATTAAAAGACAGACCAAAGAAATTTCTAAAATATGAAACAAAAAACTTAGAAGTTTTATCCTGAGAAATAATAGGTTTCACATGGAGCTGAAAATCGGGTGTACTGGGTGGAGTTACGATGGATGGTCTGGTACTTTTTACCCAAAAAAACTCCCAAAATCAGACTGGCTACATTACTATTCCAGAATTTTTCCTATAACTGAGATAAACTCCACGTACTATAGAATACCTGATCAGAGCATTACAAAAAAATGGAATTCAGACACACCAGATGAGTTTTCTTTTACTGCGAAATTTCCATCAATAATTACTCATGAAAACAAATTAAAAAATGTAAAAGAACATGTCTTTAGATTTTTATCATCGCTTACACCCATGTATGAAAAAGTAGTAGCTCTGGTTTTGCAACTCCCACCTTCACTTTCGTTTGAAGAAGCAAAACCAAATCTAGAGGAATTGTTTTCATACTTGCCTGATGATTTCAAGTATCCAATTGAAGGAAGGCACAAATCATGGTTTACAAAAGAAGCATTAGATTACCTTAAAGGAAAAAACTATTGCCTTGTATGGAATGAAGTGCAAGGAATAGAAAATCCAGCAAAAATCACTTCAGATTATGTGTACATCAGATTAATTGGAGACAGGAGCATTACAGAATCTAATTTTGGTAGAGTTTCAATCAACAGAGAACAATCAATTCAAAAATGGTCAAAAAAACTCAAGAATATTGAAGACAAAGAACAGCAAAGATTAGAATTCTAGTTTTCAAAGGGTTCAAAAATTGATTTACAACATTCCTCAAGTAGTTCAGAGTATTTTTTTGCATCATATTTTTTTGCAAACTCAATTGGTTCAACACGGTGAGAGATTTTTCTTGAATAATCACTTAGTACATAACGAAGTTTTTGTCCGGGTTCAATTGTCTTCCCTTCCCATTTTAGTTGGTTTAGTGCATCTGCTTGTATGGTACGGCTCTTGTGTTGTCCTGTGCCCCTAGTAACTCTGTTTGTAAAGGCCAGGTCTTCAGGAGCCATTTTGTGCGTAAATAGACATCTATCATACTGATTTTGGATTTTCTTGGCCTCAGAAATAGTCTCTTTTATCTCAGAGACGGTTTTGCATTTTGCAAATAAATTAAGAATGTCTTTTTGGCATTGCTTGAAAATTTTTGGAGTATCATGTCTTCTGGTTTCAATTCCACGTAACTTTAACTTGCCATCAGTCTTTGCTCCAAAGTATCTATTTGCAACAGGTAAATCAGTATTATTTTTTGATGGTAAAAACACAATCCACTTGTACACATCCAAAGATAATTCAAATCCGGTCTTTGTCGCAATGGTATGACGTAAATGTTCATAGTCATCAAGAGTTGAATTTTTTCTGTATATCCATAACGAATCAACAATTCCATGCAGTACCACAAATCCCTGTTCTTCTGCAATTCTAATTGCTTGCAATAACAATTTACGAGCAAATGCACATACTGCCATGTGTGCATCAATTCTGCCAAACTTTGCATTGTTAAATCCCAAATATCCAAAGGATGTAACTAAAATCCATTTCAATGCATCCTTTCTCTGGGAATATATTTCAGATTTTTCTTTGCTTGTTGCAGTTTCAATTAGCTTAGTGTATTTTCTTCTTTTTTCTAGTAGAAGATGCAAAGACTCTGGAACTATTCCTCGTCGTTTACAAATTCTATATTCAAGATCAGGTACCACATCAGTAGAGTCGTGACAGCACTTGCAGTTTATTGTCTCAGCTGAAATGTTTTTTCTCAGCATTATATTTGCAAATAATGATTCAAAGTCAACTTCTCCAACATTTTCATGAGGACCAACTCGCGGCTCCAAGATAAGCCCACCACGATCACCAATTAACAAATCCATTCTTGTTTTGAATATTTCGGATGTAGTAGGCTTCCAAGGAATCAAAAGATTTCGTTTTGTTGCATTATAGAACTGTACTGAGCTCATACATTTCCCAATACTTGCTCGTGCTGCAATTTGGATTGGTAGTCGGCATGTGCGTGAAATCTCAAATATTGCCTGAAGAGAGTTTTCAGTCTCCCACAGGAATGCATTTGAGCGATCAATGTGAATTCTACCCAATAATTGTGTAGAAATAGGCTTGAAATGAATTTGGCCGTATGAAAAATACGACGCACCCCTTGTTTTTGGCATCAAAAGTGGCAGTTTCTCTTTTCCAAGGATAAGATTTTTAGAGATTTTATTTTTTTCTGCCCTAAAGGCAAGAAATGGAAAATCCCAAGAATCGCCATTTTTTGTGATTATGAAATCAGGATCAATGTTCTTTATCAGATCAACACAGTCAAGAATAATTTGTATCTCTGAATCAGATTCTAAAATAACATCATTGATTTGAATTGATTTTATTTTATCCGTAAGCTTTGGAATTTTTTTATCAGAATCTGCATTGACTTGTAAATTGATTTTTGTGAATTCAGGTAATAGGTAATCAGTTTCAGCAATGTCTGATTGAGAAAGCCACTTTTTGTCTATCCTGTACTTGCCAAGAGGAAACAAGTCATTCTCATATAGAAATGTCTGAGCTGGGGGAACATCCACGTTGTACAATCTATACATGCCAAATTTATCAAGACTATCAATTGTTTGTCCTAATTTTAAAAGATCAGATGAGTGTTTTACAGATAATTGAAGAACTTTGGATTTGCAAACATCATGTACTTTTTCGGTTTTGTTTATCCACTTGTAATTTTTTATCAAAGAAGTGATTTCAGAGTTGTTCAGTAGTTTATCCAACTTGGGTTTAGCGTCAGATGCAACATAAAGTGACGGAGTCCAGTTTATTTCTAATCTGTATGTTTTTTTGTTTTTAATCCACAAAATTATCTTGTCATTTAATGGATAAACATCAAACAACCATCCAGATATCATTTTTTGTAAAGTAAGAATTGTATCATTTGATGTTGTATGAGAATCAATGACATCATAAGCGACGATGTTGTATATGGAGGGCCTTTGGAGTTAATGGCTTTGATGTATTGATAGCATTGTTGAATCATTTTGTTGAAAATCTTTCTATCCTCTTCGCGAAGGCTATCTCCAAATGATTTCCATGATTCTATCTCCTTTGATAGTAGATCATCGTTTGGAAATAGGCTCAATTCATCTCGCCTAGGCTCAAAATCCTTTTTCCATATTTTTTCTTCCTGATGTAATGCAATACGAAATGAAGGAACGGTTCTACCCATAAAATCACCTAATGCTGAGGTATGGTGTCCAGAAGGTTCTCATCTAGAAGCACAGATTGAATCTCTCCCATGTCATTGATACACACAGATAGTGTATTGTAACTTTGTTTTATTTTGATAGTTCTCGAAAATAATTGTAACAGTACCCCATCAAATTGAGTTGGCAATCCAAGAGATATTACAACCAAGCAGTTTTGTATTTTCTTAAGAGACTTTACAACTGTTCGTAAGATTTTTTGCATCTCGTGTGAGTTCAAATAAGGATCATTTGTGAAAAAATTAAGCAAATGAGTGATTATCACAATTTTTGCATCGTATTGTTTTATGGTATTTTGTAGTTCATGTACAATTAGATTTGCAAGCTGATATACTGTAAATGTCCTGCACGAAATTATTCCAGATAGAATTTTTGTTGCGTCTAAGCCATATTGTTGTGCAAAATCAACGCATTGGTACAAATCAGAGCTGTTAGCACCATCAATTAACAATACTTTGGAGTCAAGACCACCATATCTACTAGGAAGTTGAGCCCGTACACACAATCGTTCTATAATTTTTTGAGTGTGAATTCCTGCAATGCAAATTTTTTGATTGGTCGTAATAAAATGTAAAATAGAATCAATCTTGTCAATATCAAATGTGAGTTTTGGCATTTGTGATGCCTTTTGAAATACAATACTAGGAGCACTAATCTTATGCAGTATTCTTCGTTGCTGCAATGAATCACTCAAAAGAGTGCCACAAAATGGACAAGGCTCAACACTACTCGTGGAAATTTCAGAATCTAACTCTTTGAGAATATTGTTGCAGTGACCACAATAATACTGGAGTAATGTCTTATTCACTTGGTTTTATGCGTAAATTTGGCTTAATAGGGCAGGTAATGTCAGAATACCCCGATCAAAAACATAATTTAAAAATTTTTTGTTCATATGAACAACCTAGTTTTCATATTTCAAAAAACTAATTCCAATTATGGTACTCACCATACACATGATAAATAAAATCAGAGAAGACAGAGAAAAAGATAGGTTTTTTGATTTAGAAGATAGATTTGAAAATCATCAAAATATGCAAAAAACATCGATTGCATAATAATTAATCAAAATAGCATTGTAAAATCTATTATTTGGTCTTGACTAGTTCTTTTATTTTCTTTAGATTAGATACATTTGATTCGTGAAACATTGTCAGAGTTTCTGCCAGAGAATCAGGAAGTACTCCCTTGAGTTGATCAACAAAATCATTTCCACCAGAAATCATGTTATCAATTAACTCTTCGATGTCGTTTTCCTTTTCAACCATAATTTGTAATAAACTAACTAGTATTCAATTGATTCTATTTTATAAAATGGTAGTTCACGGAAGGCCTAGAGGGGGCATTAATTAGAGCTCTTGCCGTGAACTTCCTGATATCTTATTATTTTGAAAATTACTTAACAAAATGCATGTTCAAAACTCACAACAAAATAATCGGGTTTTACTAGAATATTGTTTTCTTAAAATCGCTTATTGATGATATTGTGTGTTTGGTATGATGTCCAATGTCATGGATTGTAGAACCGTTATATTTTTTATCAAGATATCTGCCTGCCAATATCATAGGCCCGCCAATAGCGCAGGTTACTCCGGTGGGTTCAGGTACCCAGAGCATCAAAAACCCTACCTTTTGTAGTTTTTTTCCAGGAGCAGGTGCCTTTTGAAGACAACCAAGAGATTTTGAGTGAGAGGAGTCAATTTTTGCAATTTCAGAATAAAGACTGGCTTTTCTATTAGTAGTCTCATGAATTCTTTTGAGTTTCTCTAGTCGTGCCTTTAAGT
>JARRMG010000159.1:0-2646 GCA_037386265.1 Nitrosopumilaceae archaeon | reverse complement strand
TGACTTTGAGAAATTCATTAAAAACATTGGATTTTATCAAAGATAATCAAAATTAACTGATATTTTCACTACCTATGGGAGCAAGAGCAATGCATCAAATCTGGATTGCAGAGACTAGAGATACGGAATCATTGGGTTCATAGTTGATGAGTTGAGTGAATTCAAAATAAATCCCATCATTGTTCTATCTTGATTAATAATACATTAAATACAATACCTAATCCAATCTTATCGTGTTTGGCAGAAAACCTCAACTAAAGGAAGGTGTACATGTTTTTTCCACTAAGAAAAATGGAGAATTCCATGATTTTATCTTTGGAGTTGTAACTGGGGTTGAAGGAAGAAAAGTAGGCGTAAATGGGGTTATAGTTGATCCAGTTGGTTTGAAAAACAAAATATCTCAGGGCAAAGCAGGAGAAAGATCTGTTGAAATTTTAAAACGCCCTACCCCTGATAACGTAATTTTGGCCTTAGTGTACAGGGTAGAACATGAAAATTTTGCTGAAGTGTTGGATTTGGATCAAGATAGATGTGACTTGATTCCTCCCAAAGTCTACTCAATGCTAGATGGCTGGATTAGAGAATCTATTCCTGAACTTGTAAACAATGTTCTTTCTCTTCCTGCTGGGGCAGAGAGAGATCAGGCAAAGCGCGTCCTAAGACAAAAGATGGATTCTCTAGTGGATAAAAAACTCAAAAGGACCTTGTATTCCATATGTAGGAGTCTAAAAATCCTCAATTAGGTTCAGGCGTCATTTCTCCATAGTTTTATATTATGCTCAGAAAAGATTTTCGATACAATGGAATATGTTTATGCTGCTTTACTACTTCACAAGCTACAAAAAGAAGTCAATGAGGCCAACATCAGCTCAGTTGTAAAAGCATCTGGTGCTGAAGTAAACGATGCACAAGTAAAGGCATTGGTAGCAGCACTTGCTGATATCAATATCGAAGATGCAATTAAAGCCGCCCCAGTAGCAGTTGCAGCAGCAGCTCCAGCAGCAGCAGAGGCAGCAGGTGAAGAAAAGAAAGAAGAAAAACCAAAAGACGAAGGCAAAACAGAAGAAGCTGCCATGGAAGGTTTATCCTCACTATTCGGCTAGAGAAATTCTCGTTTTTCCAAATTAATTTTAAACTTTTTTCATCAATCTTAATTAGCCATTCTTGCGCTTTGATTGTAATTGGTTGATTTTTCAATTCCTTCTGACGTCTTCATTTACATTTTAGATCTATTTGGAACAATGGCATTTGCAGTAACTGGTGCCTTCAAAGCAATTGAGCACAAGTCTGATTTTGTTGGAATTATTTTACTTGCAACTATTACTGGCGTTGCAGGTGGGACCATTCGAGATGTGGTCATGGGGCGATTCCCTAATTCTATTTCTGATCCTGCGTATGTGATAATTACAGTCTCATCCGGAATTTGTATTTTTTTCCTGTACTCTAAATTAAAAAAACACTGGAACCTGTTTTTGAAATTCGATGCATTTGGTCTTGGTATCTTTACAATAATTGGGGGGACCTTTGCCTATAATCTGTTTGGCTTGAACTTTCTGGCAATAGTGTTTGCTGGAGTATTAACTGCTGTGGGTGGTGGAATCCTGCGAGATGTATTTGTAAACCAAGTTCCTATTGTGTTTGTAAAAGAACTGTACGTTACTGCAAGTTTCATTGGAATTTTTGTATTTTATTTTGTTTTGTATTTTGGAGCAGAGCTGTATGTGGCAACAATTGTGGGAATTGTAATTGCAACTGGTATTAGATTGACTGCAATGAAGTTTAACTGGAATTTACCTAAAGTGAAAGGGAATTTAGATTAAGCAGGAGTATAGTCTTTTGCCTGCCCTGCAAGTGATCTTGCTTGAGAATCTGCTTTTTGCAAGATTTGCTCTTTTGTCTCATCTGTCATGAATCCTGATTCCACTGATACTGAACGTGCAGATTGAGCGGCCTTTGATAGTATTTGGCTAATGTTTTCAGGAGTTACATATGCTGCTTCTATTGATAAATTAACTGCTTCTTGGTGTAATTGAGCAAACTCGTTCCGAATTTTCTCAACGTCGATTATCATCTCTTCTTCAGAATACTTAAAACCTTCCTCTACTGCTGAGTGTAATGCAATTCCTGCTTCAACTGGTTTAATATCGAGTTTTCCCAAAAGTGGGGCCAATTTTTCATTAATTACTTCTCCTTTCTTTACGGGAGTAGTCTCTTTTGAAATCCAAATAGTTCCTTGGTCAATTTTGGTGGGAATTTTTGCTTCTTTGAATTCTGTAAGCATAGGACCTGGAGCAATCCCTGTATTTTTCTCAGGTACAACAATGTCTATACTTGCAATGTCTCCTCCCCTTGCCGCAAGCATTATCTTATTTATTGCAAGCAATACATTGAGCTTAAATGGTGACATGTTTGTAAACATGAAAAGACATTGACCGGTTAATTCTGAAATCATATCTTTTATTCCTGGAACATCCACTTTCTCAAAGGCCTTTTGCGCTACCTTGTCTTTGATTGAAACGAACTCTACTTCATCTTTGAGTTTTTTGCGTAAGGGAAGAATTTGAGATGCTCTAACTTTGCTCATTTTTACAAGAGCTAAGACCTTGTATTTTTTTGGAAGCTCTTGTAGCTGTTGATACATTTGTG
>JARRMG010000158.1:0-2650 GCA_037386265.1 Nitrosopumilaceae archaeon | reverse complement strand
CACAATTAATTTTCCACGCATGTTATAGTGTATTAATCCACAGTACTCCCTACACTGGATGTCATGTTCTCCGGGATCAGTAGGTGCAAACCAAACTGTATTAACTCTTCCTGGAACAGCATCCATCAAGACAACATAATCATGGATGTTAAATGAATGATTAACGTCAGTAGACATTACTTCAAATTTGTAGGCTTTTCCTGCCTCAACATGTAGAGTGCCCACTTCTTTGGTTCCATCTTCATGCTCAAAGGACCAAAACCATTGTTGCCCAGTTACTTTAATGACTTCGGCATCAGCTGGAACATGATCAACTAGTCTTTCAACATTCCAAGCTTCTGCCCCTACCCAAAACATCAAAGCTACAATAACGCCGACGTAAATCCATTCAGGCCAATTGGAGTGATGTCCCATCTAAGCAGGACCTCCGAATTCGCCTGATTTTTCATATTCAGTTGGAGTTGCTTTTGGATGAGATTCTCTGAATCTCCAGCAAAGCCAAATCATGGTACCTGATACTACAGCACCTACTGTAAATGCAACGGTCATCATTCTAAAGAACAAGTTCCAAATCAAAACACGTCTATCAAGATATTCTCCAGGTTCATCTCCTGCTGCAAAAACGTGATCCACTGTGGGAATTATAACTAAAATTGCCAATACTAAGAATAGACCAAGTAGATTCCTCATTATCGGTGACTGTCGTGACCTTTGATTTCTATTTAAGGGTTTTCAAGATTATTATCTACCAATCCCGATCGAAACGACTTGGATGCATTACATTGATGCCGCCAACAGAAAACTTGCGTTTGTATTCTCGAAATATGTTAAGAGAAGCATTTGCAATAATTAATTCAAACAAGTTCTCCGGACTTAGTGAAACTACAGTTGAAAGCATTGCCTTGATTGGATCCATATGAGTTACTAAAACTACATTCTCATTAGGGTGATTGTCAATCACGTGGTCTACTATTCCAAGGATTCTTTTTTTCACATCAGCAAAAGTTTCTACCCCGTTGTGTGCAATTTCAAGTTCCCCTCTATAGAACTTCATGAAAACATTTCCGTGACTTGAAAAGATTTCATCATAAGGCATTCCGGTAAATTTTCCCATGTCTAGCTCAATTAGACGATCATCAATTCTTACATCAACTGAGGTGTGTTCTGCAACAATTTCTGCAGTATTTTTGGCCCTCTCAATAGGACTAGAGTAAATTGCAGATATGTTCATGTCCTCTAAGAATTGAGCTGCTTTTTTTGCTTGGTCATGTCCCTTTTCAGTTAATGGAACGCCAGGTGTACGTCCTGCTAAAATTCTTTCAGTGTTGTTTTTAGCTTGACCATGCCTTAGAAAAATAATAGAACCCAATTAGAACAAATTCACATAAAGATAATAATAACATTGTCAGATACCAAATATGAAAGTAGGAATTATTGGCGGAACTGGCGGTATGGGAAAAGGTTTTGCCCTTAGATGGTCCAAAAACAACGACGTGATTGTGGGATCAAGGGATTCCGCACGAGCTGCAAGCTCAGCAGAAGAATATACAAATTTGGCAAAGGAATCCTTTGGTCAAATCAATGGAACGATTACTGGAAATGATAATTTGTCTGTTGCAAAAGAAAGTGACGTTCTAGTATTATCAATACCATATGAGAATATCGATTCTCTTTGCTCGGAAATTTTACCTCAAATTAAAGATAGTTGTGTGGTAGTATCCCCAATTGTTCCAATGGTAAAAACGGATGTTGGTTTTGAATTTATTCCAATCAAAGAAAACAAACCATACTCGTATCAACTTGTCTCAAAATATATCAAAGACAAATCAAAGTTAGTCTCTGCATTCCATGTAATTTCTGAGAAAAAGCTTGTCAATCCAACACTTGAGCTTGATTATGACATCTTTGTATGTGGTGATGACAAGAACTCAGTTGAAGTTGTAAATGGATTAATTAATGAAATACAAGGTCTAAGACCAATTTATCTTGGTCCTGGAGAACTGTCCTACATGGCCGAAATTGCAACGCCATTGTTACTAAATGCAATGATACGAAACAAAATAAAAAATCCAGGTATCAAAATTATATAACCATCATAAATTGAGCTCCAATTATTATCGCAGGGGCAGAAACCCTACTACTGCGCTTGGAATTTTATTTATTGTAATTGGAGTGATTGCCGCAATTCAACAACTATTGGTTTGGAGCCCAGATTTTTTTGTGGATTTTTTGTTAAACAATGAAATTACTAATGAAAAAGTTTCAGTGATAACAATTTGTATTGGTGTTATCATTGTGTTGTTAGGATTAAGAAAACATGAACAAAAGAGATGAGTTTTTAAAATCTCAAAAAGTTTTGAGGCTAGCTACAATTGGTAAAAACAAGACACCGCATATTGTACCAGTCTGGTATTTGTACAGTTCAAAAAAATTCTACATTGGCACACATACCAGAACTCAAAAGGCAAAAAATATTATGAAAAGCAAGCGTGTTTCATTTTGTGTGGATGTTGGAGTTAATGCTCCAAATATTTTTGGTGTAAATGGTGAAGGTAATGCAAATCTAATTTTGGAAGAATCTAGAGTGAAAAAAATTGCAACAAAGATACTATTGCGTTATTTTAAAAATATGGAAAACAAGTCTGCTCAA
>JARRMG010000157.1:0-3058 GCA_037386265.1 Nitrosopumilaceae archaeon | reverse complement strand
AAATCAAGTTCAAGGTAATGTCATTATTACCTACTCTTCTATATCTCAAAAGGGACATGAGGACATATGAAAGCAAAAACTAAAGCCCTTACAATTTTAGAAAATAAAGAAAAAATAAAATCCAAAAATCACAGAAAGGCAGTAAAAACCCGAAGACAGCGAGGTTATCACTGGGAAGATACGATTGTAAAACGTTTCAACTCCGCAAACAATTGGGATGCATTTAGGTTGGGCTCTCCGAGCACTGCGCTTCCAGACGTTTTGGCCGTAAACAACCAACAAAGCACCATTTTTACAATTGAGGCCAAATCAGGGACCACAAATTCACTTCCAGTACCAGAGGATCAAATAGAAAGATGCCTTAAATGGATTAACATTTTTGAAATTTACAAAACTAGAAAAGTAATTCTTGCCTTCAAATTCCTTTCAAAGAAAAGGACAGGATTAGGAACCTATGAAAGTAGAGAGCTAAGAGAATTCTACAAGGCGTGGGATACTTCAATCCCAATTTCAAATTGTTCTTGTAGTTATGAAGGAAAAATGTTTGCCCAAATGAAGGGAGAAAGAAAAGAAATCCATCTTGAAGACATACCCATGCCTTTTAAAACAAAGTTTCGAAATAGTGCCTAAATTAAAAAAGTACAGAATAAACTTACTTGTGATTCGCTTATGAATCCAAATGATTGTTGAACTTTTGACCTTCTGAAATCATCGGACATGATAATTTAAAATCACTCAGTAACCTTCAATTTTATAAAATATTCATTATTTGAAATTCCACAATCTATTACTTCTACTGTTTTGTTTATGTCGGGTTTTCCTTCAATTATAGTTCCAATTATTCTAAAACTTTTTTCAAATTCAATTACTCCAAAGTAGATGTCATTTTGCTTAGAGAATTCAATTATTTTACCTTGATTTGAGCATTTTCTCCACGATGTTTCCTTTAGACATTGATTACAAAACTCTGATGGGGGCCACGTGATTTTTTTACAGTTAATGCAATCAGATACAATCAGATTTCCTTTTTTTAACTCTGAATCAAAATTCAATTTTCTAACACCAAAACTGTCGAGGAAGTAGCTGCTGCTGACATGTTATGAACTAATCCTACCTTGGGATTGTCCGTCTGACGTTTTCCTGCCGCGAACTGCAATTGTTGTACAATTTCAATGGTCTGAGATATCCCTGTTGCTCCAAGTGGATGTCCTGAACCAATCAGACCTCCGCGTGGATTGATTTTCAAATTTCCGGTCTGATATGCTTCTTTTACCATCTTTGTTCCTTTACCCAGATCAGCCATGCCTAAAGATTCCAAGGCCATGGGCTCACAAACTGAAAAGGCATCATGAAGTTCAACCACATCAATATCTTTTGAATTATGCTTTGACATTTCATATGCCTTGACTGCTGCTTTTTTTGTGGATTCCATATTGTCAAATGTGGGATTTTTTGTAAGGCTTGCTGATGTAGTTTTTTGCCCCACGCCCGAAATCCATATTGGAGAATCAGTAAAATTTTTGCAGTAATTTTCAGATGTCAACAAAATTGAAGCCCCGCCCGTACATGGTCTAGAACAATCGAGCAATCGTAAATCTTCTGTTAGTTTTTTTGAGGTTAAAACATCTTCAATTGAAAATTCTTTTTGAGATAATGCATATGGGTTGTTAACTGCTTGTTTGTGATTTTTTACCGATACCAAAGCTAGTTCTTCATCTTTTATTTTGTATTTTCTTTTATATGATTTTGAAAACAAAGATGCCCAAAAAATAGGATGCTTGAATTCTCCTCTAAGTTTATCCCATTCTAAAACTTGTCCGGGGCTATCATATCTTTCGGCACCGGATACCAAAATAACATCGGCCAATCCTGATGAAATATAGGAGTATGCAGAAACAATTGAATTGGTTCCTGAATTGCATAAACTTTCAACGGAGTGAGCAATACTAGGTTGAATTCCAACAATTTCAGATAAAATTGCTGAGAGATATTTTGAATTACTATTGCTTGAAACCAAAACACCGCCAATATCTTTTTGAGTCAGATTAGGGGTATTTGAAAACAAATCTCTTGTTGCATTCATTAGAATTGATTCAATTTTGACATCTTCTTTTGAAAATTTTGTAATTCCAAATCCTGCTATCGCAACTCTTGTCATTATTTTTCCTCAAAAAATGTTTTTGAAAACAATCTAAAAGAATCAATAACATCTCCGACAGGGTTAAATTGGATAATTGGTAGATCTACGCCTGTTTCTCTTACTTTTTTTAATTGTTTTTTACAGGAATCAGATTCCCCCGAAATTGTTAGAGACTTCAGCATGTTGTTTGTGACCAATTCATGAATGGATTGTAACCCTGTTTTTTTGAATTCTTCATAAATATTATTAGTCTCATTTGCAAACCCATTTTTTGCAAGGAACTCTCTGTATATTTTTCCAACTGCTATGTAAAAAGCAAGTGTTTTTTTAGATCTATCTTTTGGGCTTTATTAGTAATTTGAAATTTTTTAATTGAAAATTCTCTCCAGTATAATTCACCAATTTTCCTGACGAAATTAATTTTATTATTTCTACATACTCTTTCATTCTTCCAACAGGGTTTTCAAACTTTATTCCATGAAAGTTTTCAACAATAGGAGGGCTGCTTGTTCCAAGCCCTATGATTAATCTCCCATTTGATATGGTGTCAACTGTTACTGCTCCCATGGAAATTGATGCAGGACTGCGAGAAAAGATGTTGATTATAGAAGAACCGATAGTAGGTTTTGTGGCTTTTTGTGAAACCATACTCAGCATAGAAAAATTCTCCATTCCCCAGGTTTCAGGAACCCATATTGTATCAACTGATGTTTTTGATAAAATTTTGGAGCATTCCAATACTTGGTTTATTGATAATAATGAGCCTAAACTACAGGCAATCCTCATGAGCTTTTTATTGTATTTGTCTATTCTAGTGTTTCTTTCTAGAGGTTTTTTTGAAATAGATGGTTGGAACATATCCTAGTTTAACTCTTTTAGTATTGTGTGAAATATCGTTGAGGTTGAATATTATCATTA
>JARRMG010000156.1:0-2653 GCA_037386265.1 Nitrosopumilaceae archaeon | reverse complement strand
GGTAACAAAAAGTTGTTAGGGATTTGTTATGGTGCAGAAATTTTATCTTTAACATTAGGTGGAACAATACGAAAACTAAGGTTAACTCAAAAGGGTAATGAAATAGTTAAGATAAAAAGAGAAAATTCATTGGTTAGCAAAGAAATTAACGTTTTTGAAAGTCATGGTTTTGAAATAGCAAAACTACCAGATTCATTGATTTCTATAGGTGAATCTCAAAATTGCAAAAACGAAATTATCCAATACAAAGGGAAATCAATCTTTGGAACACAATTCCACCCTGAAATGTCTACGGATGGTAAGGATCTTATCCAAAAATTTTGTTCACTCTAATTAGATTTTAATAACTCACAAATTGTAATTTTTTATTGGAATCTTCAGATCATGAGCTTTTACTGCCTTTGGTGCAAGAAGAAAACATTTGCTTGCCATTACCAATCAATGTAGTATCAAAATATTGGAATATAGATCTTCCAATAATCGAGGCCAAAGAAATTGCAAAACAATATCCAAATAATGCAGGGAGTATAATGATTGAAGGTATTGAACTTGCAGAGAGAAATGGTTTAATTTGTAAAATAATCCATTCATCTATTTCAGAACTTAAAAAAATAATTGATAGTGGTATTCCTCCAATTGTAATTTTACCCGGAATTCCAGAAATTACACAACATGCTTCAGTAATTTCAGGGTATAATGAAGACGAAAAAACAATACTTCATTATATTCAAAAAGATACTCAGGAAGGAGAACTTCAAGAGGGAGCCATTCCACAAGAAATTTTTGATAAAGAATGGTCTGAAGATGGACGATTGCTAATTATTTTAGCGCCTGAGGATATCATTTCTTCCTTACAAACAAGTCATTCAGATGAAAATTCTAATCGAATGTGTTTTGTTTCTGAGAAATTTAATATTTTAAAAGATATAGAAAAAACTGCCGAGTCTATAAAGAAAGCCCTTGAATTTGATAAAGATAATCCTACGGCCTTGAATCTATTTGCTGGTATTCTAAATGCGCAAAACTCACAAGATTGTGTAAAATATTATGAAAGAAGTATAGATCTTAACGATAGATTTTACTTATCTTACAACGGACTGGGTAATTTTTATTTGAAATCCAACAATTTTGATAAAGCAGAATTATCTTACACTAAAGCTATTGAAATTAATCCTAAACGTTCAGCTAAAATCTACAAGAATAGAGCCTACATTCGAGAAAAACTAGGAAAAATTCAACAAGCAAAAGAAGACCTAAAAAATTATCTAAAACTATTTCCAAAAGCTGAAGATAGAGGAATAATCGAACAAGCAATTAGAGAATTATAAAAATGCGGAGTGCGGGATTTGAACCCGCGGCCTTCAGCTTGGGAAGCTGACGTCATACCAGACTAAACTAACTCCGCCCTTCTAACTTCTCTAATTATGATTAAATATCTTAACCGTCTAATGGATTTATGGATGCAAAATGTCCTGAATGTGAAAAAGTGGCAATTCTAAATGATGAAGTTACTAGAGTAAAATGCCCTCATTGTAATTTTGATGAAGATTATGATACATATCTCGAAATTATGAAAGAGCAGGCTATTAACATGGCTTCTGATTATATTCCTGATAGACCTGGATTCTGATTACCAAAAATTTCCTTTATCTGAACAATCCAAATGAGATCCACAATTTGGACAAAACATATGGCATGCCTGCATGTCAACCATTTTAAAATCACACTTTGGGCATCTTATCTCTTCGGCCACTATATCTATTCTAAATAATAATTTAAAAATAATGTCCAAACGTTAATTAGTCGTTCACCTATTTTTCCGAATAATTGACCAACTTCAAACTTACAGTATCTGACACTAAAGGAAAATCTGTAACAAAGGAATTGAAAGACAGTGATGCTAATCCTTTACTTGGTTTAGAAATAGGCAAAGAAACTGATGCTTCCATTGTAGGATTAAGTGGTAAATTGAAAATCACCGGTGGAAGTGACAAGTCAGGAGTTCCTATGAGAAGTGATGTGCATGGATCTGCAAGAAAAAGAGTTCTTCTTTCAAAAGGTGTGGGATTACAAGACGTAGAAATTGGACAAAGAGTAAGAAAACTAATGAGAGGAAATACTATTTCTGAAGAAATTTATCAAGTTAAGGTTCCGATTAATACCGCTCTTAAGGCGAAGAAAGCAATCGATAGAATGCTTGAAGTTACAGGCTAGTACCCCTGAGTGAATCCCCCAGGTCTTCTGGGGTCAGATGCTCCGTACATATAATTACCCTTTTTCATTATGCTCTCGGCTACTCCTATTGTCCTTCCCACTTCAACCTTGTGACCCATCTCAGTCAGAATTCTGATGGTATCTCCGTTTAAACCTCTTTCCACGTGAATCTCATCAGGAAGCCATTTATGATGAACCCTAACGGTGTTAGTAGCCTCGGCAATATTCATATCAAAGTCGATCACATTTAAGATTATCTGAAGTACGGTGGTAATGATTCTGCTGCCGCCCGGGCTTCCTGTAACGAGAAAAGGTTTTCCGTCCTTCATCACAATTGTAGGACTCATTGAGCTCAGCATTCTTTTCTCTGGCTCGATCGAGTTCAACTTGCCGCCAATCAGACCGAATGCATTTGGCGTACCCGGTTTTGCGGAGAAAT
>JARRMG010000155.1:0-2672 GCA_037386265.1 Nitrosopumilaceae archaeon | reverse complement strand
AAATGACAAAGCCAAAAAAGCTTTTGCGAAAAAAATCGATGAAATTAAAAAAGATATGCAGCAAGTGTTTTAGACTGCATTAGGATTTACCATTTCGCAAATAATAATTTGAATTGAGAGAAAATTTTTGAAAACTTATTTTAAATCATCTGAAAACTTCGAATTTTAAGTTACTAAAATAAATAGGAGTAATTATTGGAAAAGATCCTTGAATCAAATTACCACCGTCAATCCAGCAACTGGTGCAGAAATTTCAAAATTTACTCCAATGGACAAGGATCAAGTTTTCCAATTAGTTGGTAAGGCAAGGCGTGCTTTTCCAGAATGGAAAAAAGATTATGAGAAACGAAGAAGTTACGTTTACAATTTAGTTGAATATCTAAAAAAGAATAAAGTGGAATTGGGTAAAATTGCCACCTCCGAGATGGGAAAAGCACTCAAAGAATCAATTGGTGAAGTAGAAAAATGTGCATGGGCTTTAGAATTTTATGCAGATCATGGAGATAGTTTTCTTACAGATGAAGTATTAAACACGGATGCTCGAAAAAGTTTCTTAACCTTTGAACCTCTTGGGGTAATTGGTTCTATTATGCCATGGAACTTTCCCTATTGGCAGGCTCTTAGATTTGCAGCTCCATGTTTGATGGCAGGAAATGTGATTGTTATGAAGCCATCTAGAATTACTATGCAATCAGGTATTGAAATTGAAAAGGCGTTTACAGAATCTGGAATACCAGATGGAGTTTTTCAAACGCTTGTAGGAAGTGTTGAATCTGCTAATCATCTAATTGATTCAGATGTTAATGCAGTTACTTTTACTGGAAGTACTAATGCTGGTGCAAAGGTAGGTGAAAGATCTGCGATGAATTTGAAAAAATGTGTACTAGAATTAGGAGGAAGTGATCCCTTCATTGTATTAGATGATGCAATAATTGAAAAAGCTGCAGAGGGTGCAGTTAAAGGAAGATTCATCAACTGTGGACAGAGCTGTGTTGCTTCCAAAAGATTCTTTGTTGGAAAAAATATTGCAAAAGACTTCATAGAGTTGTTTGTTAAAAAAGCCTCACAGTTAAAAGTTGGAGATCCGATGTCAATGGAGACAGATGTAGGTCCAGTTTCAAGCAAAGAGGGTTTAGATACAATTTCAGGTATTGTAGAAGATGCCAAAGAAAAGGGAGCTGAAATTTTGTTAGGTGGATCAGAAATTGAGGGGAAGGGATCTTTCTACCAACCCACAATTCTTACAAATGTTAAACCAAACATGAGAATTGCTAAAGAAGAGACTTTTGGACCGGTTGCTCCAATTACAATTGTTGAAAACGAAAGTGAGGCCATAAAATTGGCAAATGATACTGAATTTGGCTTAGGAGCAAGTATTTGGACTAAGGATTTAGCAAAAGCCGATAAAATGTCAAGAAGGATTGATTCAGGAATTGTTAGTGTAAATAATGTAGTTCTATCGGATCCACGAATTCCATTTGGAGGGATTAAACATAGTGGGTTTGGAAGAGAATTATCAAGATATGGAATGCTAGAATTTGTAAATATTAAATCAGTTAGATTTTATGACAATCTTACGCACCATCATTACGTAGAATAAGTATCATTATTTTTCTTGTTTTGAAACATCTGTCAATAGTTTTTGTACCAGATTTTCATATTGTTCTCTAGTTTTTCCAATTTCCTTGAGTTTTAATTCTTCTATATCGTTTAATTCTTTATCGACTTTTTGTGAAACATATTGAAGTCGAGCTTCTGCCATCATAAACAATCTATTGTTTTCTTTCCATAGGTGTTCAGTTATGTGTTCAACATATTGTTGCATGTAATTAACCAAATTTGTGTTATTACCTGATTCTAAGTATTCTTTCGCAGATTCCTCCATGTATTTTGCAATTTCTCGCGAACGTTCATGATCCATCAGCATCATTGCAATAGGTCCCATATTGCGCGGCATTCCTGCTTGTTCCAATGCAGGAAACAATGAATTTTCTTCCTTACTATGATGACATACGTCTGTAAAGTTTTTAGAAAAATCAATTACAGGAGACAAAATAAATTCAGGAATTTTTTTACCATCATTAAGTAACTTAATTGTAGTTTCCATAGATTTAATCACCTTTTCAATTAAATCATGATCTCGTCTTAAGGAGTTAGTGGACATAAATTTTTTGAATTTTTCCTTTATCTATATCTTATTCTCAAAAAATAATTAAAATATAATAAAAGAGTTAACGATAATTTCGTTAACCATTTCTTTCTATCTGTTAGAAAGATCGTTTGATTTAACAAATGCCCAAATTTTTTTAGTCATTTCACTTGGGGCAATTGGTTTCTTACCAAAGACTTGCTCAACAGTTTCTTTTCTACCTGCAAAGTTTATTGCATATCCACCAAATGCTGGTTTTTTAGTTTTAGTGGAAGTTTTTGTTTTTTTAGCTGAGCTGCTGGTTTTCTTTTTTGTTGTGGGTTTCTTTTTTGCTGCCAATTTCTCGTACTTGTGTTCTAAATTAACTATAATAACTTACAGTTTTTTGTAGTGTAAAAGTACATCGTTTTGAAGTCGTCTTATGGATATTAGCCTCAGTTTGGTTGATTTTAAAATCGTATCAAATCCTTTTCCCTGAACTAAGCCGATTGCATCTGTTCCGCCCAGAACATATGGAGTAATT
>JARRMG010000154.1:0-2677 GCA_037386265.1 Nitrosopumilaceae archaeon | reverse complement strand
GAAACCATACGGGTGTAAGTGTACAACCAAGATATAAGGGTATTACCGTCAATTTTGGTTATTACAGATCAGATAAATATGCTCTAGCCATGGTTTTTTGATATTGTCCTCTCAATCACCAGTACCTTGGTTTGATGATTTTGTAGGTGTAGCCTACAGGTATTATGACCTTAGAATGAACGTAGTTCCACTACTCCCTGAAAGAAAACAAGCCACCAACCTTTGGCATGATTCTATTAGGTGGTGGATGGACCACTCAATTAAGATAAGATTTATCGATGTTGGGGACAGTTATTGGTTTGTAATGGGTGCAGACTCGCAACACCCAGAGACTAACCTGTCTTTTTTCAAGGTTTTGCCAAAATCTGAAAACTATGAACGCTTCAAAAAAGGACATGAGGGTGAGGCCTATTTTAGGTTGGGAGTATACACCGAAAAGTCACTCAAGGATGTAAAAAGAGATGCAGTGTGTAATTGCGGACATGCAGCTGAAGACCATGACAAAAATGACAATGATGTCTGTCTTTATGAGGTATGCAAATGCAAAGCATTCAACAGCTTTCAGGTCAATCTGCTAAAAAAGAAAAAAACTGTCACAGACATTGAATTTTTAGATGAGTCAAATGTAAAAAATGATGCACTTGCATGGAACTGTTTGAATGCAAACAAGTATGCAAAATAAAATTAATCTTCGTTTAATCGCACGTGATCTCCGGGATAAAAATCGGCTAGTTGTTTGGAATAACAATCTCCACACAATACTCCGTCTAGCTTCCATTCTTTCATTGGATTAAAGTACATCTCTGCCTCATCGTTGCAAATTGTACACTTTTGTTTTTTCCCCAAAGTACCATTGCTCTTTTTAATCAATATAAAAAACATACTGGGTTTGTTGCATTTCCAAAAAAATCATGTTAAATATCACCAGTTTCTACAAAATTCAGGTAGGACGTCTGGCCAATGTAAACCTCCTGCAAGTTTTTTACTTGGTCGGGCTACTGCCTATTGATTTTAAAACAGATTCTCTACAAGCTTTTTTAGGGCAAGAATTTCGTCTTCTTCTTGCTTTATCTTTTTGTCAAGGACACGTAGCATGGTATCATTCCACACATGTTGCGAGAAGAAATTGTGTTTGGTGTTTGCCATTTCAATCTCGTCATCCACTATAGTGTCCTCCAGAAACTTTGTGACTACAATGTCTGTGATTCTGAGAATCTTGGAGTTTAGCTTAAAGCTGCGAAATATGGGCTCTAGTCTGACTACATCTTTTTTAAAATCACCCTTGGTCTCTAGGATTTTTCTGTGCATTATCCTAAAGTATACTGCAACATAAAACAGTGTGGCATATCTTTTTGTCTTGTGTCCGCCTTTTTTGCCGTACTTCAAAACTTTCTTTGCATATTCTTTTACCAAGTATGGGTAAAGCAAAACCTTGTAGTCGTCTTTGAGGTTGTCATTGAACACATCATCATACTTGCTTACTCTTGGAAGAAACTGTGCCGGTGAGCTATAAGCTTCAGTTGGTCGCTGTTCAATTCCTGCAACTAAAACCTGGATTGCATCTTTTGCAACGATTACTTTTTTGTGGTTATCAGGCAAGTACTTGTTGTATGTATTGTCTCCCTCATACTGGCACTGGTTTGATTTTGTTTTAGTATCAAAGGATCCTGCCTGAATCTCGTAAAAGTAACCACAGTTTTTTAGCTGTGACTTGATGGACTTGTGAAAATCCATCAACGATACCAAGTCTTTTCCTCTTACAGAGTTTTGCGAGTTTCTATACTTTGTAATGTTGTTTTGCTCTTGCTCGTCATCTGCCTTGATTATTGTTACAGTCATTGAACCATTCAGGTTCTTTGTTCTCTTTGAGTGATCTAAAATAGAGTTTGATGTCTGTGCACCGTTTACAATTTGCGGAGCATAAAGCTTAATCATGTTATCCCCCAATTCCTCAAAGTCACTAACTACAATTGTAATTCCATTGTTGTAATAGAAAAATTTCCCAGGGTTGGTTTGCAAGGTATCGCGCAGGCCCTTGTTTACTGTGGTCTTAAACTGCATCCACTGCCTGATGTTTGACTCAAAAACATAGTCCCGGTTCTTGTTTACAAACTCTGTAAGCTCTCTTAATTTTAAAATCCCAAGAATCGTGTTATCATGGCGAAGCATTCTCTCTAGCTTTATCGAGGATTTCTTGCCTGCTGCAGGCTTTTTTATCCTGTCCCACAGTCTCTGAATAATAGTATCAATATCTAAGACCTCGACCAAATCATCTTGGTAGTCTACCTTTTGGTCAGTTACATAGCAGCACTTTATCTTTAGATTCTTTTCTTTAATTTTGGTTACAAGCTGGGCAAGCTCCGGCCTCATCTTTGTAACGTCTTTTGCAAGCAGACGCTTAGAGTCTTCTTTGAATTTTGCAATGGCCTCAAGCGAATGAGATGTTCCGTATTTTGACTGGAACAGACGAATGGTGTTATCTGAAAAATCTACTGGAAGATATGCATCTATTCCTAGATCATTTGCACCATCAACTATTGCATCTGCTGCATCATCTTCTGTTGCCTCATATACTCTAGTCAACACCCACTGCAAAAAATTATTTCCCTTTTCGACTTCGTTTTTAGAGTTTTCAGCATTTTCACGAATGTTGTCTCGGATGTTTTCAGAGAATCCT
>JARRMG010000153.1:0-2688 GCA_037386265.1 Nitrosopumilaceae archaeon | reverse complement strand
ATCCTGTTTGTCTCAAATCATCTTCTATTGAGAGACTCTTGACAATTGGATTTGCAGATTATTTTTAAAATCCTCCCTTCTTTTTATTTTAAAATTTATCTTCCATCATTGTATCTTCCATCATTGTATCTACCTCAACAAAAGGACAGTTTACAACAAATCCTGCAAGAGCAGTTGACAGCATTTTATTCTTTACAAGACTCTGCAAATCTTCAATGGATTTTACAAAAACTGCATTGTCAGGGTTTTCCCAAGTTGCAGTTTGAATTCTCCACAATGGACTGTAAAATTTGTCTCCTACCGTAGAAGAACCTATACTTGCTTGATATCCTAGTGGTCCATTTCCTTCCAATCCATTTGTAAACACGTACAAATCAGATGATGCTGATGTTGAAATCGTATTGGATATTTTTGGAACATGGATTACACCAAGGTCTTTTGCAACGTCAGGTGAGGAGGCATCTGTTGCAATATAGTAAATGGTCTCACCGTTTGGTGCTATTCCTCTATGTGCCACAAAGGTTGCAATCTGTTTTTTTGTGTCAATTTCCAATAATTGTCCTCCACCATATGGAGTTTCATCAGAAATGTTTTTGTCTGCTCTTATTGGCAAGTGGCCGTCTTTCCATTGAACAAAAGGACAGTTTACAATAACTCCAGTATCCTCTATTGTTAGCTCGCCCTTGTTTTTTGCATCCAGTATGGATTCCTCAGACTTTAATTCTTGTGGAGTTGCATCGTCTTTCCATGTAACGGCATGAACTGACCATAATGGACTGTAATCAACATCAGGAGGCTGAGAATCTGCTACCTGGGGCTGAAATCCAAATGCACCCATGCCTTCTAGTCCATTGGTGAAGGCGTAAATGTTGGCAAGTGATTCTTTAGGAGTATTTTCTAGTGATGGTGTAAACGCAACTCTAAATCCTGAAAGGTCAGTTAGGTGATCAGCTACCTCTTTTACTGATGCCTCAGTAGAGATGTAATACACTTCATTTCCATCGGCATACCCCATAGTCAATGGTATTTCTACAGGAAGATTGGTATCCGATAGGTCCTGCATTCTTGCTTCTGCGTTATACACAGGAACAGATGCCGACAGCATCAACATTCCAAGTATTAGGGAAGTCATTTTTAGAATTTTATTTGGTGTTGTTTTTCTCATTGAAGATTAATTATTCAAAAATTATTAACTGATTTTGCCAAATTAGACCCCAATCTTTTGGTATGAAATTTGTTCAATTGTAATATTCTAATTTGATTTTTTAATGCTCAATTTTTTCAAAAAATAATTTCAAAATTTCCTAAAACATATTCTCGGGGATTTGAACTTGTCGGGTTTAGGGGTTCAAAAATAAAACACAATCAGGTATGAAAATTATTTTCAATGCTCTGGTTTAACCATGATGCATCATCATTTCATGCCAACCATATCCTGCTTCACTTGGTCCACCTTGATTGGATACTGTGAATTTACCCCACATTCCTGAAGTCATATGGTGAAATACATGGCAATGATACATCCAATCGCCAGTCCCTACTGACTCTCCTGCCTTGATTACAAACTGGGTAGACTCTGCTGGACCTGAAGTTCTAGTATCCAATATTCTATTGGTTCCTTGTTCAAGCCAGCTGTGACCATGGATGTGGAAAGTATGGAATTCTTCAGGAGCATGTCCTGCTGGATGAGGGTGTGATGGAGTCATTGGAGGATATTCTTCTGATGCCATTTTATGGAATGCATCTGAACTTGTTCCCAAAGTAATTACATGAAATCTTACCTTGTCATTTAGTTTGGCTATAATGTGTGGGTTTTCCCACAATGGTTTTTGAGAATAATCAGAGTTGTCAATTTCCATTCCATAGAATCTTGTTCCAATCATGTAGAGGATTATCTCTTTTTCAATGTCTTTTAGCGACACGCTTTTGATTGTACCATCAATCTGAGCTGGTACTTTGGGGTCTTTGGGATTAATGATCAAGGCCCCAAAAAGTCCCTTGCTTGAAGAGCCATGCATGCTTGAACCATGTGGTAATTCAAAGGATTCCAATGAAGAAACAGTCATTTCGTGTTGATGACCAGTTGCATCAAGCCCAAGGGTATGGTCATGGTATGGCCACGTTCCAGACTTTCCTTTGCTTGCTTTCCAAGTATATGTATAAGGAGAGCCGTGTGTTGCACATTCGTTTTCTACTCCATTTATCAATGCGACTGTTCCATCACTTTCAATGTCGTAATGGACTCCATGCGAATGAAGACTGACACATCCAGCAGTCATGTGATCATGTCCAATGTGATTATACAGTGTAATTTCCACCAAATCTCCTTCGTCAATTACTAGTGTGGGTCCAGGAATGGTTGCATGTGTAGAATATCTATCGGTAATGTTTTGGATTTGGTTATTTCCCTTTTCTTTTGAAGGTGATTCAATTAGGTGTTCTATCATTTTGTATGCATAGATGCTTCCTTCATGTGCAGTGTTGTTGTGAAGTTGAACTGCAGCCATTTTGATCTTGTGAGTTTTTGGAGAATCAGCTTCTGCAGAATCCATTTTTGGAATTACATCGTAGGTTGTAAAGTCGCTAGAAATTTCATTTAACGTAGCTAGTGATGCAGTCAAACCTGCTACTACTGCAAGTACTATTACAATTGTAAATTTAGTTTTCATCTCTAGGGATCAATTAATT
>JARRMG010000152.1:0-2689 GCA_037386265.1 Nitrosopumilaceae archaeon | reverse complement strand
TTCATAATGGAATTGTAAAGGTTGT
Source organism: Nitrosopumilaceae archaeon (assembly GCA_037386265.1). Lineage (GTDB taxonomy): Archaea > Thermoproteota > Nitrososphaeria > Nitrososphaerales > Nitrosopumilaceae > Nitrosomaritimum. The sequence continues at coordinate 2,664 of JARRMG010000152.1, read as the reverse complement.
AAAAATCCTCACGATTGGACATCATGTAAATCTAAAACAAATTTCCAACTAAAATAGTTATTTATGATTTCAAATCGTGAAAAATTTTATACTCTTTATAATACAATAATGAATCTGGATTCTAAAGTAAGATTTGTTTCAATTCTTGATAGTGCAGGAACGATTCTTTTCGGAGGACAAAGAGAAGGAATAAAAAATTACCTCTCAGAGGAGGATCAGAAAAAATCCATTAAACATGTAACAGATGCCTGGTTTAGCAGGAATCAATGTTCCTCTGGAATTGGAGATGGAAAATACGCCATGGTTGAATATGAAAAAGTCAAAAGATTCACTTTTCCTTTAAACGATTCTCACATTATCTATATTACAACAGAACCTCAAGTTGAAAGCTCTTCCTTTATAGAAAATGTGTTAAAAATAAGAGAATCTCTTTAGAGGACAGATTTTTTATTTTTTCCACATGGTTTGCCATGAATCCGTAAATTGTTTTAGGGCCTCGCCATATGTAGTTGCAGGCTCCATCGAGCTCCAAAATTTTGCCCAATTGTTATCATAATATTTCATAGATTCTAATCCACTTGCCTTTATCATGTTCTGCCATTCTTTTTGAAATTGAGAAATCTGTTCCAAACCTGTTTCCATCCAAGAATTTTTCATGACTTCGGTCATTTGTTTTGGAAATTCTTTGTTAATTTTTCCACTTGCCACTGCTTTGTTGTAATTTGACATTGCTTCAATTCCGGCCTTTTGCCATAATTCAAAGGATAATTTCCATTTGGCAAGAGATCCTACATAGACCTTCCAAGCATCGCCTGATTCCTCTCCTTGTGATGCTGACATGCTTACTGATTATTATGATAATGTAAATCCTTTTTGTTTTCAAAAAATATGATTTATCTAATGGAATGAATTAACATAATTAATGGTTAATCCCATTCCTGATGGCTTTCATAGCATTACTCCTGGAATAGTGGTTAGTAATGCCAGAGAAGCCATTGAATTTTACAAAAAAGCTTTTGATGCAAAAGAAATTTACACATTTCCAACACCTGATGGAAAAATTTTACATTCTATGTTTCAAATTGGAGATTCACGTGTTATGATGTCTGATGAATTTCCATCCATGGGAATTAAATCTCCGACCACTGTGGGGGGCACTTCTGTGACTTTGCACCTTTATGTTGAAGATGCTGATAAAATTTTCAAACAAGCAATTGATGCTGGCGCAATAGTTACAATGCCGATTATGGATGCGTTTTGGGGTGATAGGTATGGGGTTGTTGTGGATCCTTATGGTCATCAATGGGCTGTGGCTACTCACAAGATTGACATGACTCCTGAGGGTTTGAGAAAAGCAGGTGAAGAATATTTTGCCAACCTTAAAAAATAATGTTAATTTTATTTTAAACTAAAAAATGTTGTTTTTAATTTTATAATCCAAGTAATTTCTGTAATTGTTTTTGTAAACTTTCTATTTGCTTTCTAATTTGCTCTATTGCATTTTCATTCATGTTGATATTTTCTTCATTTGAATTAGATTCTGATTCATAATCACATGTGCCCAATACATCTCCATGACCCAAATGTGCGCTTAATGCTGATTCTCCAATTGTAATTGTGTGGTTATTTCCTGGATTTCCAGGTGGTATGTGGCATATGGTTGTTGTACTTGATGAGGTAACTATGGTGTTATCCCCAAACCCTTGGACTTCTTTTTTCTGTATTTTGATTTCTTCTCGAGCTTCTTCTCTTTCAGCTTTAGCTTCTTCTCTTTCAGCTTTAGCTTCTTCTCTTTCAGCTTTAGCTTCTTCTCGAGCTTCTTCTCTTTCAGCTTTAGCTTCTTCTCGAGCTTCTTCTCTTTCAGCTTTAGCTTCAGATTTTTGAATTTTCTTTTGATCTTGAGCCTCTTTCTTTTCTTCCTTATCCGGTTTGTCGGCAAAAGCAAAATCAGAAAATGATGGCGTATTTACAATTAATCCTAATACTAAAACTGACAGGAAGATAAATTTGATATTCATATTGTGTTTGAACTAACCTTGATTTGTATATATCAATGAGCTTGTATTGTGCCAATATTACAAATAACAATTTTTGAACACATTTTTCTTCATGTTTTGGACATTTTTGATTTAAAAATTCAGGTTGTTTTTACTTTTTTAGATTTTTAAACGGGTTAAGGTTTTATTCGGTAATTACAAAAAGAAATTATTGGCTGAGGCAATATTTCGTGAAAATAAACTTCACGATGTAGCTTTTATGGGATTTAGGACTGTTATTGGAGTAATTTTCATTGCTCATGGAGTTGGAAAATTCAATCCTGGTTTTGTTAATTTCCTTACTGGATCAGTCGGCATGCCTGCAGAAATGCAAATTCCAATTGCATTGGCTGAGACTGTTGGTGGAATTGTATTAATTATTGGGGTGATTAACAGAATAACTGCCTCCATTTTGGCAATCGATATGTTGGGTGCTATTTTCATAGTAAGAGGAGCTTCTAACCTTACCGGACAAGGTGGATATGAACTTGATTTGATTCTTCTGTCAGGACTTTTGGTGATCATAGTTGCAGGACCCGGTCGTGTTTCTCTGGTTCATGTAGTAAAAAAGATTCCAAGATTCCTACATTGATTTAATTTTCATCTATTTTCTTTATTTTTTCAATTA
>JARRMG010000151.1:0-4201 GCA_037386265.1 Nitrosopumilaceae archaeon | reverse complement strand
ACTTAACACGAAGGAATTTTTGTTTGTGAGTTTGTCCGAATCATGTATTACAGTTAATTATTATTAAATAATCTTTTCAGGTACTAGTCTTCACTTGAAGAAATCGGGCTTTGTAATAATTGCATTCGTCTTTGGCATGTCTTTGCCTTTTGTTTATGGTCAAGAAAATTCCATAACATTTGAAATTGAAAATTTTATTTATCATGAAGGTGATCCAATTAAAATCTCTGGCAGTGTTGAAGAAATTCTTTTTGGCCAAGAAATTAATTTGATGATGATTGGGCCAAATGGAGATGTAGTATCAATAAAAAAATTAACTGTCGACAACACTAAACAATTTCAATTTACAATCCCTGCAAAGTCTGAAACTCTAAGTGATTTTGGAAAATACACCGTAATTGCAAGATATGGACCGGAAAATCAAGCAGCAAAAGATACTTTTTCTTTTGAACAAAAAAACAAATACTTTGCTCCAGAGGAAACTAAACGAAATGTATTACTTAACTTTGATTTTGTAAATCCTAGTAAAAAAAGTATTCAAGAGCATGTGGATTACACAATCACCGTATCCAAAAAAGGTCATACTGTTTTCGGACCTACAACAAAACATGCAGTCAGCGGTTCTGTTTCATTACCCATGATGATAGCAGAAAGACAATCACATGATGTGCAAATTGAGGTAAATGGAGTCATGTTTCAACCAATTCCTGCAGAGACTTCCAACTTTAGCATAATGACTGGTGGGCAGACCATTCTTTCTGAATTTACATCCAAAAACTCTCTTAAGATTAATCTTGCATTAAACAAGAATCCCTCCCCTGACCCCAACATTGTTCCAGAATGGGTAAAAAATAATGCAAAATGGTGGTCTGATGGCAAAATTAATGATGCTGCCTTTACTCAGGCCATAGAATATCTCATTGTACACAAAATTGTTTCAATCCCAGATTTACCTTACCCGGCATCTTGGATGGATAAGGACGTGCCATCGTGGGTAAAAAATAATGCAAAATGGTGGGCAGACGATCTAATAGAAGAAGATGATTTTATCAAGGGAATAAAATACCTTGTAGAAAAAGGTGTCATACAGATTAATCAAGTTTGATTTTTCAAAACTAGTTAAGCTATTTTAGAAGGCCAAAATCAAGAAAGAGTGTGACTACAAGGACACAAGCTCTGATTCCAATTGCAGCAGCTGCAGTAATCATTGGAATTGTTGGATTACTGTCTATTCCTAGCGATAGTAAATTAGAATCAGTAGAATTCCCTAGGGGTACAATTAAGGTTGACGATACGGTTCTTGAGGTACAAATTGCAGATAATGAATCAAGACGAATACGAGGCTTGATGTTTCAAGACCAGTTGCCATATGATCAAGGCATGATCTTTGTTTTCAATGAACCTGGGGTTTACTCTTTATGGATGCTAAACATGCAGTTTGCACTTGATATGGTTTGGTTTGATGCTGATGGAAATGTAGTGCACATTGAAGAGAACATTCCTCCATGTGAGACTCCTACTGAAATTATGGCTTGTCAAAGTATTGTCCCCTCTGGAGAGGCAATGTATATTCTTGAGGTAACTGCAGGGTTTGTTGAACAGTTTGGTGTTACCAAAGAATCCAAACTTGACATTATATCAATTTAGAATTGCAAAGCCTTATCTTGGAAATGTAAATTATTAGAAAAATGAACAAAAAGGCTTTGATTCCTGTAGGTATAGGGATTGTGGCTATTATGATCTCAGTATCTTTGATGATTCCACAAAAAGATGAGGTTAGACCTGAATCATTATCTATTTCATATGTTGACACTAACAAAGAACTGCAATCTGCACTTGATTTACAGCAAATCCGAATGTCTTCACCTCTCAAGCTAAACGGGTTTTCAATTGAACAATACTGTACATTTTTTTCAGATGATAATTTACAAAATTCTATAGAATATTGTACCTCTACTGAGCTTTTGGATTCAGAAGGAAGATACTTGGGAAATATCCATATGGTTGGGTCTCCATCTGAACCATGGTATGTAATTGGGGTAATTCAGGCGAACCCAACAATTTCCCAAATCGATGAAATCAAGCATGTTTTCAAAATCATGTTAGAGACCACTGTTTGTGAATGCTGGGATGAGGAAAAACCAGGTGGGTTTGAAACCGTCTCTGAGTGGATTGATGCTGCAAAATCTCATCATTTAGAGGCAAAAAGAATAACCAGCAAATCAGAGATTAATGGAATTGCCCAAAAGAATATTCTCTTGGAGATTACAACAAACACAGAGGGGTATCTTTGGAAATTTATTATTCCTGTGTGAATCCAAGATATAATATACAATAAGATTATTTGATTGACGTTTACTATGATTGATCAACTCTGGCTTATTCCATTAGGTTTTGCTGCAGGTGTATTAGGTTCAATGATTGGATTGGGTGGTGGAATTATTGTTGTTCCTATTCTGACTTACATTTCAAGTGATGTGACACCAGAAATATTCAAGATTTTATTTGGATTTGTGTTAATAGCATCGGCTGTTTACATTTTCTTGAGGAAAAAAATTGAGAGCCGAGAAAAAAATCTCTCAAAACAAATGATGATTTTTGCAATAGGTGCAAGCTTTTTTGCAGGAATAATTTCCGCTTTTTTTGGAATCGGCGGAGGAATAATCTTTGTTCCATTAATGGTAGCTGGAATGGGTATGGCAATGAAAAAGGCAGCTCCTACATCTCAACTAATTCTATTATTTGCTTCATTTTCTGGCGTTGTAGTGCATACAATTCTTGGTCATTCTGACTTTTTGCAGGCAGGATTGCTTGCTGCTGGTTCATTTGCTGGTGGGTTGGTTGGAGCTAGACTTTCAGTTGACATTAAAGAAAGATTTTTGCAAATTATTGTTTCAGTTGTAATTATTGCAGCTGCAATCAAAATGTTCATTGATTCTCTTGCAGACAATTTGTATTTGATAAATAACTAAAATCAGGCTCAAAAAAATTACCTTGCTTTTATACTAATTTTACAATGGATTCATGTCTTCTAGGTTTCAACTTACTAGGGGCTGGAGAGACATGTCGGCTCTCCGGTTTTCATTTTATCTTGGAGGTTCTTTTTTAATTCTGTACAGATTTTTGCGGGACACCAAAACGGTTTCTCCTTCTTGATTTATCCCTTCAAAATCAACTGCAATCTTTCCATAATCTTCATCAATGTCTTCTTTTTCTGAAATGGTATATTGTAATTTCAGTACTTCATTAGTATGAAGTGGTTTGAGAAATCGTGTGCTTCTGTTGTCCCACTCTGGGTCTCCATCTGTTCCAATAAATATAATATGGTTTCCATAAATTTGATTTAGTCTGGTAAACTCTCCTTCCATTCTAGAAAGGGCGGCACGTCCTGAAACCATTTGTTGTTTTTTACTTCCATAGTCTTCTAGAAATGCATTTTTTACTCTAGAGAATCTAAAATATTCATCTAACTCATCTTCGGAAATACTACAAGTGGAGAAAAATTTATCTCCTACTCTGAACTCTTTGAATTTTTTCATTCCTATCGTGCTTCATCAACACAAAATGTAACTTCAGCTGATGAAGCTGCATTGTCAGATACTAGGAAATTCAAAGCTTGTGCAATGTTTTCATTGTTTGGCTCTGCACCTGCAACAGATCCTGGAAATACTGAAAACATTCTAATTTTGGATTTTAACACATCACTAAGCTCTTGGTTTACTGTGGTGGTAAATGGTCTTAGTGCTCCACGGAAAACTTCTACTTGGGCTCTTTGAGTTCCTGAAACTTTTCTTCCTGATGGTAAGTCTGGCCCAATAATCATCATTGCACCTTGAGCATCTTTGTACAGTCTTGGGTCTTTTGCACCACCTGGAACAAACTGCTCGAATGTTCCTTGTGCAACAGTAGCTGGAGTTGTGATGAACTTTTCAATCAATTCTTCCCATCCTGCTCTTGTTAGTTCTGTTAGTTTTGAAATTTCTGGTAGTTTTCCTGTAACGTGAACTACGGCAAGGATTTTGCCCAAGTTGGTGTTTGCAGTGTTTAGCCACTTTGCAACCTCTTCGGGATTTTTGATATTTACCACGTGAGAGTGGAATTTACCGCTAATCGCATCTTGAATCTCTTTAGGCGTGGATTCTGATATGAAGCAGGCAACTTTTCCTCCATTTTTCTCTATATGTGAGGCCAAATACTGGAC
>JARRMG010000150.1:0-2711 GCA_037386265.1 Nitrosopumilaceae archaeon | reverse complement strand
AAAAGTTCTGATGTTTGTCTCAAGGCACCAGTTGGAGAAAGTGCAGCTGACGTAATTGTGGTTCTGAGACGAATGCTTGACCTTTATGCAAACATCAGAACTTTTGATTGTCTCCAGCGTCTCTTCAGGCAAAGCCTTTCCTTTTTCTTTTAGAGCAATGTCACCTGCCAGTAGTTTTGTGATTTCAAATTTTACATCTGTTTTATCATTAATTGTGTTTAGAACAGAGATTGCAGACTGGGATAGTTCTGGGCCAATTCCATCCCCAGTGATAAGTGATATTTTGTACATGTTAATTTTGCATGGAAGGGAATTTTAAATGATTAGTTTTTTGCTAGTTTTTCTTTGAGCATTTTTTTGAGCATTATTCTATTGATTCCATCTATTACTGCCTGTACACTGGTTGTAACAATGTCTTCGCCTATTGCTTTTGCAGAGACTTTGTTTCTTCCTGCATCCTCAATCCGTACTGTTACCTCGCATAGTGCCGTAGACCCTCCAGATATTGATGCCAACCCATAATCTTTGATTTTAATCTCAGAGATTTTACCGGTAATCTTTTGAATTGCATTAAGAGCAGCATCTACTGGCCCTACACCATAATCTGTTCCAATGAAATCCTCTCCATCAATGTTTAGTTTTACAAATGCATAAGGCATTGTTCCAATTCCAGTAGAGACCGAGAATCCTGTAAGATGAACAATTCTCTTGATTCCAGATTCTCCTAGCACCTCAGATGCAATTGATAACAATTCAACATCAGTTACCTGCTTTCCAAGATCTCCTAGAACCTTGACTTGGCCTAGAATTTGTTGGGACTGTTCCTCAGTTGGAGTAATCCCGTACTCTTCTAGCATTGCATTCATGCCATGGATTCCTGCATGCTTTCCTACCTGAAGCCATCGTTTTCGCCCTACTAGTTCAGGGCTTATTGGTTCGTATGTCAGAGGATTACTCAATACACCGTGAGTATGAATTCCTGATTCGTGACCAAATGCATTGTCACCAACAATTGCCTTGTTTGGTTGAACCTGTACACCTACAAGTTTTGAGATGAACCTAGATGTCTCATAAATTAATTCAGATTTTATTCCCGTCTCATATTTTTTGTCCCACTGCAAACACTGAAGTGCCATTGCAAATTCCTCAAGAGACGCATTGCCTGCTCTTTCTCCTATTCCGTTAATTGTTACATGTGCACATTGAGCACCAGCACGGATGCCAGATAAGGCATTTGCAACAGCCAAGCCAAAGTCATTGTGGCAATGAAGACTAACAGGAAGGTGAGTTGCAGCTATTGCATCTTTTGTGATTTCGGCAATATATTCAGGGGTGGAATATCCCACAGTGTCAGGAATATCAATTCGGTCTGCGCCAGCTTTTGCTACCTCACCAAAAACTTTTTTCAAAAATTCTCTGTCTGTCCTTGTGGCATCTTCTGCTGAAAATTCAACTTGTAATCCTCGGGATTTGCCATACTCTACTGCCTCAATTGCTTTTTCAAGAGCCTGGTCTCGGGTTAACTTTAGTTTGTGCTCCAGATGAATGTCAGAAGTTGCAATAAATGCATGGACATAGTTTAGTCCAGCATCAACTGCAGCATCAATATCTTTTTTGTTGGCCCTTGCAAGACCGCAAATATCACATGACAATCCTTCACTTGTTATCATCTTGACTGCCTTGAACTCACCATCAGAAATTACTGGAAAACCAGCTTCTATTGCATCAACCCCCAACACATCGAGTTTTTTTGCGATGGTTAATTTTTGATCTGGAGATAATGAAATTCCCGGAGTCTGCTCACCGTCTCGAAGAGTGGTGTCAAATATTCTGATTCTCATACCCCACTCCTCTGCAATGCAGCAACTCCTGTACGAGCCACATCAATTATTCCAAATGGAGCTGCGAGCTCCTCAAATGCAGCAATTTGGTCTGGAGTGGCAGTAAGTTCAACCATAATCGAGTCTTTTTTTACATCATGAACCTTACCCCCATAGGCATTTGCCAGTTTGTTGATTTCCATGCTATCATTAGCATTACTTAGTTTAATCTTAAAAATACTCAGTTCACGGTAGACTGTTTTGTGCTCATCAAGGTGCTTTACCTCAATAGTATCAATCATCTTGTCTAGCTGCTTTACTATTTGCTCGACTTGCTTTTCATCACCATATGTGGTAATGGTCATCCTAGAGTATTCAGGATTTTCAGTTACTCCAACCGATATGCTATCGATGTTAAAGTTTCTTGATCTGAAAAGATGAGTCACTTTGAACAATATTCCTGGTTTGTTTTCCACCAGTAAAGAAAGAATCGCCCACATTACAATCACTCTATGACGGCAACACCATGTCGGCAAGTGAAGTTCCGGGAGCTACGAATGGAAGTACATCTTCTTCGGGATCGATTGGGATGTCAATTACTGTTGCAACATCGCTGCTTAATGCAGTTTTTATTGCACGGTCAAGCTCATCCATTGATTCGGCACGTATTCCTTGTGCGCCATATGATTCTGCTAATTTAACATAATCAGGGCAATACTTTCCTTGATCAACTCCAATCATCCTTCTATCATAGAATGTTCTTTGCCATTGAGCTACCATCCCTAAAGTAAAGTTGTTTAGAACAAATACAATAACTGGAATATCTTCTAGCACTGCAGTTGCCAGAGAGTTTTCAGTCATTGCAAAACTACCATCACCTGCAATGTCAAC
>JARRMG010000149.1:0-3100 GCA_037386265.1 Nitrosopumilaceae archaeon | reverse complement strand
CTGAATGCGGAACCAAGTTATCAACAACTACAAAATTTTGCACAAAATGTGGAAATAAAATATAAAATTAATTCAAGTTACTCTTGGGTTGTTCCACATTCCGGACAAAACTTTGAAGTTGTTGATAACTTGGTTCCGCATTCAGAGCAAAACTTTCCCTTTGTAACGTTTTCAGTTTGTGGATTGCCATACATACCTCCAGTATTCTTTACTGCACCAGTGGGAACATAAGTCTCATCATCAATTAGAACCGGTGCAAAATCTTGTTCAGTCATAAAAGTCAACATTCTAGGGATAGACTTTTCTTTGTTTTTTGGGTCTGGAACTGTATCCCCCAACCAAAATGCAAATCTCATTAACGTTAGCTCGGGAGTAGAAAATGCCAATGTGTTTTTATCTATTTTCTAAAAATGAAAAATTCAATCGAGGGTAACATGGTGATTTTTTAACTATAGGTTTACTCAATTGAAAAATTTGTTGAAAATGAACAAACATTTTCCTAAATATGACACTCAAATGATTATCTACATGAAAGTACTCATAGTTGACGATAACCAAGACATTACAGGCCTGCTTTCAAAGTTCTTAAAAGCAAAGGGCTTTGAGAACGTTGTAACAAATGATCCAAGAGATGGATTGGAACGAATTAAAGAAGAAAAATATGATGTTATTTTATTAGATATATCTATGCCTGAATTAAGTGGAATTGATATTATTCAAACCCTAGAAAATGAAAAAATCTTAAAGGATCAAAAAATTGTTATATTCTCAGCGACTGCTTTTACCACTAGCCAAATTAATGATTTGTTAAAGAAAGAGGGAATACAGGGTTGTCTTAAAAAACCAATACAACTCAATGAACTATTGACGGCAATCACTAGTTGAGAATTTCTTGAATTTCGTTGATTCCAATTGAATTCTCTTTCAAATAATCAAAATCTGATCCACCATTCACTTCAATCAAAAATATGTAATAATTTTAAGAATGAGGAAATTAGAAAATGAATCTTAACACTAAACTAGTAATACTTTTTCTATTCATTGCTTTAATTCCAATAATTATCTTAGAGGGAATAAGTATTTCTGAAATTTCAGATGATTTGGTTAATCAAAAAGAATTAGCACTTGATTCTTCTATGATTTCTAAAATTTCTGATATTGAACATTATTTTGACACCAGACAAACCCAGACAAAATTATTTGCCTCCACATTTTTACCTCTTCAACTTGATTCAAATAAAATCAATGAGCCTTCCACATTGGATAAAATTCAAATTCATATTGATGCGATGCTTGTAGAAACTAGATCAAATGAATTAGATAATTTTGGTGATCCCGATACAGGATCTTCCATTGATGCAATACTATTTACTGACATAGACGGAAATATCCTTGCTAGTACACAAAGAGAATTCATTGGTCATAAAATCCCAAATGAACTTACCGACCAAGCTGATCAAAGCAAATACTATTTTGGCGGATTGCAAAAAAACCGAATATTCAGTCACAATTTTGTTACTTTTGCTGAAAATCTTCGAGACTTGAACGGAAATAACTATGGTCGAATATTATTACAAACATCTCTCAATGCAATTGATCCTCAAGATCTTAGTAGTGGTTTAGACACTAGTCAGGAAATATTTCTAGTTGATAGTGTTTCCCGTCAAATCACAAGTGATTCTGCTCTAAAATATTCTACTCAAAACTGGAATGCTGAATCCCGTTATCTTGACAGATGTTTTGCTGGACAATTGATTTCTGAACAATACATAAACAAAGACGGAAAAGAGGTTCTAGGAATTTTGAAATTACTAGAAGATGGAAATCTGTGTATTGTAGGCGAAATTGAATTAGAAGATGTATTTTCTCCAATTTATGATTTACAATTTAAATTGCTGACTGTCTTCTCACTTTTGCTTGCTGGAATTGTTTTACTTGCAATATTCTTCTCTAGAACAATTTCGTCTCCAATTAAGAAATTAAGTACAACTATGAATGAAATTCGTAAAGGCAACTTCAATGTAAAACTAGATAAAAAACCAGACTCTTCAAATAATGAGCTTGATCAACTAACTAACGGTTTTGAAAAACTACTCCACTATGTTAAATCTACACAAGATAATCTAAAAGGGCTAGTTAAAGTTCAAACAAAAAAACTTGAAGACTCAAACAAGGCTCTTGTAGAAAACATGAATTTGATTAAAAAACAACAAGAAGATCTATCTAACTTCAAGGAGGCCCTAGACAAATCTGCAAATGTCTTGATTACTGACACCACTGGTTCAATCATTTATGTAAATGATGATTTTTGTAAAGTTTCTAAATTTTCAAGAGAAGAACTCTTAGGACAAAACCCAAGGATAGTAAATTCCTATTATCATGATAAACAATTTTTCAAAGACATGTGGGAGAAAATTTCAGAAGGAAAAACTTGGAAGGGAGATATAAAAAACAAAACCAAGGATGGTTCTTACTATTGGTCAAAGGCCACAATTTCTCCACTTTTAGGTGATGATGGTAAACCTGAGCAATACATTGCAATACTTACTGATATCACCAACCAAAAAATCTTGGAGGAAAAACTCTCTGATGCTTTGAAGAATGTAAAAGAGTCTGAACTCAGAAAAGAAGAATTTTCATCTATGATGACTCATGAGCTCAATACACCATTGGTCCCCATCAAGGGATATTGTGAGATGCTAAAAGACATTGACACATTTGGCTCCCTAAACAATGATCAGCTAGATTTTATTGGCAAAATCGAGTCTAATGCTACTTTGTTGGAGCGTTTGATCAGTGATTTACTTGATGTCCAAAAATTAGATATGAAGAAAATGTCATTCTTGATTACAGATTTCAGTCTTGATGAGTTCATAGGTCCACCAGACACCGTCCCCAGCTTCAATCCAGAGAGTCGCGTTTGCGGCTTCATTAATGGGACATCCTGCAATGCAAGGTGTATTGAATAAACTGCAGCATTACAAATAACTGGCAAGTTCCAATCATTTTGTGGATAGGGTTTAAAGCAATAATTAGCCAAAACAAAATACCCGTATAAAAGGACGACAGAATTTTTGTTCATTCTGTAATTTTCAGCCGC
>JARRMG010000148.1:0-2721 GCA_037386265.1 Nitrosopumilaceae archaeon | reverse complement strand
TCAAAATCCACCAACACATCAAGTTCTGTTTTAAAAGGCTATGGACACGATTTTTAGCATAGAACCTATCAAAATTTTATCAGTCTGGCGGCTTTGAAAAACGAAACGTTTTCGCAAATGGAAGGAAACATCTAATTCATAATTCAGAATGGATTCTTATTTAGATCTGTCATACCTATCCAAGGTTTTTGAGATTTATGATATTTTCATATTTTTCCAACATTGATTTTTCAGATTTATCTAGAAATTCCAGGGCTATTATCATCCAAGGACAGTAGATTTCAGGCTTGGAATTGAGCTCAGACAGCAATGCTTCAGCTGAAATCCATTTTATCTCGTCAATTTCACCATCTATTTTTTTAAATGGAGTGGACTCATCTACTATGCCTACTAATGTTCCACAGACTTCGTTTTCAGATCCAACATCCTTGTAAGGAACATGATATTCAAATTTGAACAAGTAATCTAAATTGCATTCAATTCCTAACTCTTCGGGCATTCTTCTTTCTGCAGATGAAACATAGGTTTCAGATTCTCTAGGATGACTTGCCACTGTTCCGTCCCAATCTCCGGGCCACAACATTTTTTCTTTGGCCCTTCTTGTCAAGACAAGTCTTCCATTTTTATCAAAAAGAAGTGCAGTAAAGGCTCTATGTAAAATTCCATTTGGAAGATGACATTTTACCTTCTCCTCTTTTCCAATTGGATTATCGTTTTTATCAACTAAAATTAGATATTCAACCACGCCTTTTACCTCTAAACAAAGTTCCTTCGAAATTCCTATTTTTAACCGCTTTCACAATTCTTTGAGGTTTGTTACCGTTTACAAAAAATACATTCATGCCCATATTAGCAATTTTGGATGCTTCCTCTACTTTTCTAGTCATTCCCCCTGTCACATCCATTAAATTATCTGAAATTTTTGGTTTTTCCCCTTTTAACTCACGAATCAATTCTTTTGTCTTTAGATCAGAATACAGTCCATCTTCATTTAGAGCAAAAATAGTCAATTTTGGTTTCAAAATTTTTGCAAGGTGAGTCATAATTTTGTCACCTGATAAAATGTATGTTTTATTTTGTCCATACCAAAGAGCATCACCAAAAGTTACAGGAATTAACCCTGATTTTGAAATCTTTTCAATCTCTTTTACTTTGCTGGCTATGGGTTTGTTCCCTGTCATAAAATCCGTAGGAGGAAGACAATAAGGACTCAATCGATTTTTAACAAATGAATCTAAAATTATTTTGTTTAGTTCAACCATTGAATTTTTTACTATTGCTACTCCGCGAATACTGTATTTTTTTGGCTGCGTATGCATGTCATATCTGACAGACCAATAATGGCCGTAGGAGCCACCTCCATGAACTATAATCATGGGTTCACTAATTTTCTTCAAGCTTTTGGCGAGATTATCTATTGTTTTTCTTCTTGGAGAAAGCGGTTTTTCCTTGTTTGTGATGATAGAGCCACCTAATTTGATTAGAATCATGCTGTCACCAAATATTTAGACCATTAAAAAGTATCCAATCCTTTAAAATCAATTTTTGCCGAAAAGCATTCATAATTATTTTTTTGGAATTGTCCAAGTGTATTTTTCAGATTAGTTTCATCTGTCAAAGCAATAATGCACCCGCCCCCACCAGCACCTGTAATCTTTGAGCCAAAAGAAGATTCATTTGCAAGTTCAATCATTTCCCTCAATTTTTCATTTGACACTCCAATGAATTCAAGATATTCTTGATTTTTTATAATGGCGGTACCAATTTTTTTAAGATCATTACTTTCCAAAAAGGCAAACACACCATCAATCAAATCAGATTCTTCTTTACACATCTGAGAAAACCTCTCTTCATTTTTTTCTTTGAATTGCTTTACCTTTGAGACCACTTCTTTTGTAGAATGCTCAATCTTTGAATTTGCAATGACAAGATGAAAACTTGGTTTATAATCTAGCTTCAGATGTCCATTTTGCTTGTCATACTGCATAATGCCTCCATAAGTACAAACAGTACAATCAGCACCCGAAGTATTTGGAAAAATTGTTTTTTCGGCATCAATTGCCAATTGCAAAATCTCGTCTTTAGATATTTTATCAAATTCTCCAGAAATTGCCGCAGCTGAGGCAACACAACAAGCAGATGAAGATCCCAAACCTACTCCTAGAGGAATCTCAGAATCAACTGTAATTTGTATTCCTGAACCATATTCGTATTTTTTTATTATTTTATTTGCCAAATAATAAAACGGTCGAAGTGGTGCATCAATTTCATAAATAGGCTTGTTTTTTACTACTCTTAGATTTCCAACTGTTGATTTTATTGATATTACATCCTCTGGAATTTTTTCTGCAGTAACTGTAATTCTTTTATCTATGGCACAAAGTATTGCCTTGACTCCATAAACCACGAAATGTTCTCCAAAAAGTATCACCTTTCCAGGCGCAGATGCTTTTGAGGTCAAGTGAATATTATTGATCCATATCCAACAACAGAACTCGTATCCCCCATAACATCTCCGCTTGTAGCGTATCTAAGCAGCTCTCCTTTTGTGGCCCCAAGCTCTTTACAAGCAATCATAGTAGATGCTATGGCTCCATATCCGCAAGCAGTAACCTTTCTTTTCCGTAAAACATCGTAAAATTTCTCTACATCCATTTCTAGTATGGGTTCAATTAAGGCCATATCTTGTTCATGTGCAAAATCATTTGGTTCGTAGTGGGT
>JARRMG010000147.1:0-2739 GCA_037386265.1 Nitrosopumilaceae archaeon | reverse complement strand
ATGGGATTGTTCGACGTTCAAAGTAATGATGCCGGAGCAACTTGGATTCTTAATCGCATTGGATATAATTCTGGATTATTAGATGGTGATTTAGGGGGTGAGTGGGAAACACTCAATGAGATTGATTTAGGTTACGATGATGCTGGTAATTTTTATGCGGCATGGGAAGATCGTGATCGTCAACATGCGGTTCTCTCTGCTTTCCCAAGATTTGATGATAGAAATGAGAAAACAAACTCAACGAATGGGAACTACAATAGTAGATGATGAAGCAATTAATGTTGATTTTAGAAACACTCCCTTCAAAATTCTTACAGGCTCGGAAGAATATGAGGGAAGAGCAGTAATCGTTGCGACAGGGGCCAATCCCAGAAAACTTGGGCTAGAAGGAGAGCAGACTTTTGCAGGAAAGGGCGTTTCATACTGTGCTACATGTGATGGTCCATTTTTTAGAAACCAAGAGTTGATAGTTGTCGGAGGGGGAGATTCTGCGATTGAAGAGGCAACATTTCTGACAAAATTTGCAACTAAGGTTCATTTAGTTCACCGAAGAAATGAATTGCGCGCAAGTAAAGTAATGCAAGAACGTGCATTTAACAATGAAAAAATTCAATTTCATTGGGATTCAGCAGTAATAGATATCAAAGGAGACCAAAAAATGCAGCAAGCAATAATCAAAAATCTAAAGACTAACGAAGAAAAAACACTTGATGTGGGTGGTTTGTTTGTTGCAATTGGACATGAACCAAATACAAAATTATTCAAAAATCAAATAGACCTAGATGATGAGGGATACATTGTTTTGAAAAATAAAACCAAAACCAACATTGAAGGAGTTTTTGCTGCAGGAGATGTTCACGATCGAAGTTATAGACAAGCAATAACAGCTGCAGGATTTGGCTGTATGGCAGCAATTGATGTAGACAAGTATCTTACAGAAAAATCTTAATCAATAATTAGAATACAAATACCAAACTATTTCTTTAGGAGTCAACTTTTCAAGCATATGGAATCAGACAGAGGGTTTACAGAACACAGGGAAAAATTGGGTAAGTTAGGAGAAGAACTATCAAAAATTCAATACGATTTTAAAATTAAAGACAAGCCATCAGAAAAATATTGGGATACAAGAATTGAAGAATTTTGCAAATACCACAATAAAGTAATCGAGTACTTTACTCAAGCATATACTATAATGAATTTACTAAATGAAGAACAATCAGGACCTTTTCTTTTGAGGATAAGTAAGCTAAAACAATTAGGAGGAAAATTCATAGAGAATATGGAAAAAATTAAACAAAATCCATCAATAATGGATTCAAAAGACAAGCAACAAAGCAAGTGGAGCGTAGAACAGAAAGAAGAATTAATCAAATCAAACAAAGAGTGTCTTAATCACGAAAAACATATGAATATTTTCTTTAGAGAATTTTATGAAAAAAATATGAAAACAAAATAGAAAATCAGTAAGCCAATTCAGACATGTGTTCTGCAGTCTTGAGACATTGATCAAACTCTTCAGCACTCATTATATTTTGCTCAGCATAAACACTTTTGAATTTTCTACCATCATCAGCAAAAATTCCCACAACGCATGCTTCTCCTTTGATAGGGTATTTTTTCATGCATGCATAAACTGCAGCAGAGGATGGACTAATCAGCAATTTGTCTTTCTCAAATACTTCTTTTACCACAGAAAAGGCCTCTTTGTTATCAACAGAGATCCAATCATCAACCACGTTTTCTCGTTTCAAGAACAAGTCAGGTTTTGCAGATTCCTCAAAGTTTCTCCAACCTTGAATCAAATGATTTTGTTGTGGTTGGCATCCAATTATCTTTATGTTTGGATTTTTTTCTTTGAGATATGTTCCAATTCCTGTGATAGTCCCACCAGTACCTACACCGGTGAAGAAATGTGTAACTTTTCCTTCTGTTTGTTTCCAAATTTCTGGACCTGTACCAACATAATGCCCTTTGAAATTGGCCTCATTGGCATATTGGTTAGGAGAATAGTAAGTGTCAGGTCTTGATGATGCAATGGATGTTGCAAGAGCAATACTTTGATCAGTTCCTGCTCCAACCTTTGGACATAAATCATCACTGGTTTCAAAGACTTTGGCTCCAAGATTTCGGATAATATCTTTAGTTTCGTTGCTGGCTTTTTCAGGAATTACAATCTCTACTTTGTAACCCAAGAGATTGGCTAATCCAGTTAGAGCAATACCGGTATTTCCAGATGTTGGTTCAATAATGATGCTTTTTCCCTTTGTGAGAATCCCTTTTTCTTCACCGTCTTTTATCATCCAATATGCGGCTCTGTCTTTGACAGATCCAAATGGATTATGACCTTCCAGTTTTGCATAATAGACGAGACCATCCTTTGATAAAGATTCTAATTTTACAAGAGGAGTATTTCCAACTCTGTTTAGTGTGTCTGTATCAGTAACAGTTTTTGTGGCTATGATTATTTCACCTTTTTAATTTGAAACGTAATCGTACTACCATCTTTAGTCATATCTAAAAGTTCATGGCCATTTCTTGTAACCCACCTAGATATGTCATCTTCAGCGGCAGGATCATCTGCAGATACAACTAAAATTTCCCCTACTTGCATTTTTTCAATTTCAATTTTAGTTCTAAAAACAGGTTCTGGGCAAAAAAGGCCAGTAGCATCCAATTTTAGTTGTATCTGCAGATGATCCTGCCGCTGAAGATGACATATCTAGGTGGGTTACAAGA
>JARRMG010000146.1:0-2758 GCA_037386265.1 Nitrosopumilaceae archaeon | reverse complement strand
GCAGCTGCAATAAAGGAGACTCTAGTCTCATAGCTAAGATCTGCATCAAGAGAATCAAAATTTTCATCTAATAGAATTCCTCCAGCTTCTTTTACTATCAAATACCCTGCTGCGATGTCTTGAATTCTTATTTTTTTACGAAGATCAATGAAAATATCCATTAATCCTCTGGCAAACATTGCCATCTCCAGTGCATTGGCTCCAAAATGTCTAGTGTGGTTATGCTGTTCAAATATGGGATGCAATTTTTGCATTAATTCTGGAGTTGCACCCGATGTGTTAATTCCTACAATTTTGTAAATTGGATCTTTGTTATGAACCTGAATTTTATTTTCATCTAAAAAGGCTCCTTTGTTTTTTGAAGCCCAATACATTTCACCAGAAGAAAGATTTGTTATTACGCCATCAGTTATGGAGCTTAATTTATCATGGGTAGCAAAGGCAAGCGAACTACAAAAAAAGGGTACACCTCTTACAGAGTTGGCAGATCCATCAATTGCATCCATTATGACAAATCCCTTTGGCTTGTCTGAAAGCTCAACTCTTCCACACTCTTCTCCTAAAACTACACATTCAAAATTAATTTCCTTTAGATAATCAAGAACGGTTTTTTCTGCAATAATGTCTATGTTTCGTGAAATATCTCCACCTGCACCTCTTCCAAAATCGCCTGCAGCATCTTCGGTTCCTGCCAAATCTTTTACGTTTTCGTAAATTTTTTCTGAAGCCTTACGAAGAACATCAACTACTTCCACTGTTATTATTTTTATTATTCGTAATTTAAGTGAAGGAAGTTTTAAGGAATTGAAAGCATAAATAACAATATGGCAGCTGACCGTTGTGAGCGGTAAAGATCAATCTGTAGTTAGCAAAGAAGCTTTGATGAGTACAAAACCTGGAAAACAAATAATGAAACAAGGGCTTTTCAAATCAAAAGGCTACAAGCTATTTAATCACTACAAAGAAGAAACTGAAAAAGAATTCCCAAATTTTGCGGAACGATTTGCTCAAGGGCTCTTCAAGGAAATAAAATCCGATCCAAACCCCAATTCCACTCAACAATCTTTTGCAGATGAAGTTGGATCTACTGAGATTATTTTACAAGCATCTGAAATTGAGCCAATAAAATCAAAATTTGAAGACATTGAGGTAGTCAGGGATAGAGTTACAAGAATCCTAAATTCAAATTTTGTAAAAATGACATTTCCAGTTTTTAATGCATTATTTGATGGAGCAGCTGAATATAGAGGAGAAAAAGACCCTCAATTAAAACAAGATATGGTTGAAGGCCACATTCTGGCAATTGACCTAAGTGAACCAATGGATAGAATTGTAGACAAAGATGAAGATTTGGAATATCTTGATGATTACAAGTTGATGAATCCATATATTTTGAAATTAGCTCGTGATAAAATATCTAAAGGGGGGGATCTAGTGCTTGACGAATTTGAGGCAGGATTCAAGGATGCACGAATTGGGCAATATCTTGATGAGGAATTAAAATCAAAACCCACTCAAATTACAGAAGAGGATATGTCTCTTTCATACAAAAAATATCGTTCTGTAATGGGAACAGCTGGTAAAAACATGGCATTGGCTCAGCGTCCATTGGGCGAAATTTTCTATCTAGGTATGGCAAAAGCAGCTGAAGGAGTTGGATGTGGAAATGAAATTGAAGACTCTATTAAAAACGGATTTGTTAAAGTTCCATCTTGGCCTCTTTACTACTCTCTTTTGGCTGAAGATGTCAAAAAAGGATTTGATGTCACACTGGAAAAAAGTAATTTGTATCTTAAGGATGCACGCCTTGCGATCGAACTACTCCCTGAAGACTTTTCTCATAAAGAATTTCTGGAATTTTTGTTTTTGACTGTAGAACACTATAATCAATTTTGGTACAACAAATTACAAAAAGCAAACAAATGGTCCGAATTTGAATCAAATCTTCCCAAGTGATAAAATTGATGTGGTCTGAAAAACATAGGCCAAAAAACATTTCTGATATGGTTGGAAATGAAGAATCAAGATCTGCAATTGTTGAGTGGTTTACAAAATGGAAAAAAGGAACAAAACCCTTACTCTTAATCGGTCCTCCAGGGATTGGGAAAACTACCATTGCATATCTTGCTGCAAAGCAATTTGGATATGATTTGATTGGGCTTAATGCAAGTGATGTCCGAAGTAAATCGCAAATTAACGAAATATTATCGCCTGTTTTGGGAAATGTTACCATTCTTGGTTCTCCCATGATTTTTGTAGATGAGGTAGATGGAATTCATGGAAGAGGTGACTACGGAGGAGCAGAAGCTCTGATAAAAATTCTAAAAGAACCTACAGTTCCAATTGTTTTGGCTGCAAACACTGATGACTCTGATAAGATGAAAAGTATCAAAAAGGTTGTAAAAATAATCGCGTTTAGACCAATCCCTCCACGTCTTTTGAGAGTTTATCTTGAAAATATTCTAACAAAAGAGGCCTCAAAACTTAGTCCTGGATCTTTGATCAAAGTTATAGACAAATCACGTGGAGATATTCGTTCAATGATTAATTTCACTCAATCTTTAGTTACTGGATTTAATCCACAAACAGAAACCACTTTTGAAAATATTAATGTTGAAGAGTACAGTGTTATTACAAATGCAGGAAGAGCTTGCGCAATGAGAGCTCCGGGACATGTGAAGGGCATTTTTGGTTTTGAACAGATTATTGATGAAGTTAAAGCCTCCGGTCTTCGTGGCCGCGGCGGCGCCGGATTTCC
>JARRMG010000145.1:0-3898 GCA_037386265.1 Nitrosopumilaceae archaeon | reverse complement strand
CCGTAAGCGCAGTGGCGCAGTAACGGCTTTCAATCAAGATAAAATTTCAAATGCCATTTACAAGGCATTAGCAGCCACATCTAAAGCCGATCGTGTGCTGGCAGATCAATTAGCTAACAAAGTTGTTCAAAAATTAGTTGAGCAAGGATTTACAAGCACAAGAGCTCCAAGCGTGGAGGACATTCAAGATATTGTAGAATCCACTCTTATTGACAGTGGCAATAGCGACATTGCAAAAGCATACATCGTTTATCGTCACGAGAGAAGAAAACTAAGGGATGAAAAGATGAAGGTATTAAATGCAAGAGCCTTAGATCCTGTCTCAAAAAAATTTGATTTAAACTGTCTTAGAGTTTTAGCATCGAGATATCTTTTCAGAAACGGAAAAAATGAAATCACCGAAACACCCACACAAATGTTCGAAAGAGTTGCAATTTTGGTAGGGGTAGGAGATATTCTCTATGATTCTCAAATCTTTGAAAAATCAGCAAATCTTTCTCAAAATACCGAAGAAGCAAAAGGGTATCTTGAAAAATTAGATAACTTTGACTATAAATTCAAGATTGGAGATTACTTCCTAAACAAGTATCACTTCAGATCGCTGATAAGTCACTACATCACCCTTGCAAACAAAGGTCAGATGAAGGTAAGTTTCAAAGAGTTACTTACAATGATTGCAGCAAAGAAATTTGATTCATACGCTGAGAGAATCACAGAATACTTTGAGTTGATGACCTCCCAAGACTTTCTTCCAAACTCTCCAACAATGATGAATGCAGGTGGCAGGTTAGGACAACTTTCTGCATGTTTTGTTCTCGGAATGGAAGATGGAATGGAGCAAATCATGAAGTCTACATCTGATGCTGCATTAATTTTCAAATCTGGAGGTGGAGTTGGAATTAACTACTCTGATCTTAGAGAAGAAGGAGACATTGTTGCATCAACATCTGGCGTTGCATCAGGACCAGTTTCATTCATGAATATCATAAACACTGTCACTGAAGTTGTAAAACAAGGTGGAAAAAGAAGAGGTGCTAACATGGGAATCATTGAAGCTTGGCATCCCGATGTTGAAAAATTCATTACAAATAAAACACAACCTGGAGTTCTAGAGAACTTTAATGTCAGTGTTGGAATTTGGGAAGACTTTTGGCATTCACTTGTAAATACAGATGATGGCAACTACATGTTACGTAGTCCTCGTGATAAAAAACCAGTCAAAGAAATCAATGCACACCAATTAATTGATTTAATCGCACTTTCTGCATGGAAGAGTGCAGAGCCTGGTTTGATCTTTTTTGATCAAATTAACAAATACAATGTATTTGCAAAAGCAAGACAAGCACCACTAAGGGCTACTAATCCATGTGGTGAGCAAAGCCTTTACCCATACGAGTCATGTAACTTGGGTTCAATCAATCTTGCAAATCTTGTTAAAAGAAAAGCAGATGGTGAATACGAATTTGATTGGCAACGATATGAAGAAACAATACGAAAAACAACAAGATTCCTTGATAATGTAATAGACGTGAACAACTATCCGGTTCCGGAGATCAATATCGCATCAAAAGAATCTCGTAGAATTGGTTTAGGTGTAATGGGAGTTGCAGACCTATTATACAAATTAAAGATTCCATACAACTCCAAGGAAGGCTATGATCTTCAATCCAAACTATCTGAAGCATTGACATACTATTCCATGGAAGAAAGTGTTGCTCTTGCAAAAACTCGTGGAGAATTTCCACTGTGTTCAAAAACAGAATATCCTGATGGAAAGATTCCAGTAGCTGGATACTATGAGAAACCAAAAGAGTCTCACTCCTATGAATGGGATGCTTTGATTGAAAAGATCCAAAAACACGGAATTAGAAATGTATTGACCACAACAGTGGCTCCAACTGGAACCTTATCAATGATATCCGATTGTTCAAATGGAATGGAACCCGCATTTGCTCTTGTATTTGAGAAACGAGTTACCGTAGGAAGATTCTTCTACACAAACAAGATTGTAGAACAAACACTAAAAGAAAACGGCTTGTACAATGACGAAATCCTGGCAAAAATTGCAGACAATTATGGCTCCCTAAAAGGAATTCCAGAAATTCCAGAGTGGATGCAAAAAGTCTTTGTTACTGCAATGGATATCCATTGGGCTGATCATCTAATGGCCCAAGGTGTTTGGCAAAACTGGATTGGAAATGCAATTGCCAAGACAATCAATATGCCATATGACGTTACAGCAGATGATGTAAAATCAGCCTATCTGTTGGCCCATGAACTAGGTCTAAAAGGAATAACCGTATATCGAGATGGCTCTAGGCATAAACAAGTTCTTCATATGACTAGCGCAAATGCTCAAAAAACATTTGAGGTTACCCCAACGCAACATGTTACTGACTATGTCAGGAACAACATTACAAACCCTTACATCAAATCCCAAGTAGACGCAGCCTTGGAAATTAAAGTTCATGACGAGGAGATTTCTAATGAACCACAAAGGCAAGAAGAGGTTTCTGAAGACAGACAATGTCCGACATGTAAGAATAACTTGGTATTTGTAGAAGGTTGTAGTATCTGCATAGAATGCGGATATAGCGGTTGTACTTCTGGATAGATAATACAATCACAACTTTTTTACTTACTTTTATTTTCCATTCCTTGTGGATAAAAAAATTCTAGGCATAATTTCCGGTGTTATTAATAAAAAAATTCTAGGCATAATTTCCGGTGTTATTATTGTAATTGCGATTATTGGAGTTTCATTAAGCCAAACTGATGGTCCACCGATAGTAAAGCAAAACAAAAACGAAAAGATTGGTCTTGTGATTAACACCCCTACATCATCGGTATCATTGAAGGAAATAGATGAAATTTACTCTGATGCATCATCTACTGGAATTGGTAGAAGCAACGTCTACCTGTTTTGGAATCTAATAGAGCCTCAAAAGGGGGAATTTGATTGGAAGCAATCAGATGTTTTAATGGGACTAGACCAAAAAAATGATCTAAAGGTTACTTTGTATTTCTCAATTATTAATGGAGAAACACTAGGACCATTTCCTAACTGGATTGGAAAACCCTCCATTAGTGCAATACAAGAAGAAAGGTTAGTCAATGTACTTGATGCAATTCTATCCAGATATCATATTATTGATACAGTTATCATTGCAGGAGAAACAGAGTCTCAATTTAGATATTCTGAACAAGACATTCCTGTATACAAAGATCTTTTCAACAATGTATATTCTGAATTAAAAGAAAAACATCCCGACGTGAAAATTGGAAATGGCTTTGCATTACACCATGTTTTGAATAAAGATTTGGGCCATATTGTAAATGAATTGGCTATAGGGGATTTTGTAGCGTTTTCATATTTTCCAGTGGATAGCTTAAATGATATTGTAAAAACACCAAGCCAAGCTGTAGAGGATCTTGAAAAATCCTTTGACCTTGCACAGGGAAAAAAGGTAGCATTCTTTGAGGTAAGTTGGGCAACATCAGATTTTGTGGGAGGAAATGAGGAATCACAAAAAGAATTTTTGGAAAATTCCTTTGAATTCTATTCGGAAAATCAATCAAATATCGAATTTTTTTCATGGTACAGACAATACGATAGACCAGAAGGGACCTGTGTGGCAGAACAGGAAGATATTGGAGATGTTAGTATTGATGTAGGGGGAGGATCTGGGCTAGGAAGCAGTGAATTTGTAATCGAACGATTGAATCATTATGTATGTAGTGCGGGACTGATAGATGTCAACGGTGTTCCAAAATCTGGATGGAATGAACTTAAGAATCAAATTGAAATGATTGACTAATGATTTCACTAATAATTGCAGAATCTGCATTAGAATTAGTTCCAAAAAAATTACGTAATCACCCATCAGTAGTTTCACAT
>JARRMG010000144.1:0-2792 GCA_037386265.1 Nitrosopumilaceae archaeon | reverse complement strand
GCTATGTTTTGAGAATGGAAAAAATCGTATTGAGGCAATGAATGACGTTGATGAGGCAATTGATTTTATGAGATTTTACTCTTATCAATTAGAAAAAAACAAGGGGTTTTGCAAACAAACTTACCATCCAAACCCTCACGAAAAAACATCAACAATCATGAAGCCTTTTGGTGTGTGGGGAGTAATTGCTCCTTTCAATTTCCCATCGGCCATTGCAATTGGGATGACAACTGGTGCATTGCTTACAGGAAACACTGCCATCTTAAAGCCTGCCAGTTCTACTCCAATCTCATCATATTTTTTTGTCAAGGAATTGATAAACAGGTTGCCTAACGGTGCAATTAATTTTGTTACCGGTGACGGCGGAATAGTTGGAAAAACTATCATTGAAAGCCCAGAGATAGATGGAATAGCATTTACTGGCTCCCGAGACGTGGGACTGGCAGGCATTAGGAAATTTTCTGAGCAAGGATCAAAACCCTTTATCGCAGAAATGGGTGGAAAAAACCCAGTAATTGTGACAAAAAACACAGATTTGGAAAAAGCCGCTCAAGGTATTGTACGAGCAGCTTTTGGTTATGGGGGACAAAAATGCAGTGCATGCTCAAGGGTGTATGTCCAAAAGGAGGTATCAGATGAGTTCACTCAAAAATTGCTAGAAAAAGCAAAATCATTGACCATTGGACTGCCATGGAAACGTGAGTCTTTCCTAGGTCCTGTAATCAATGAGGAGGCAATAAACAAATTCAAAGACGCAATAGATCTGGCACAAAAAGACGGAAAAATAATCTTTGGTGGAAATATTCTAAAAGACAAAGAACACAGCTCTGGATATTTTGTTGAACCTACAATAGTCAAAAACCTTCCAAGAGATCACAAATTAATTAAAGAAGAGCTATTCCTGCCCTTTCTCTGCATCGACACGTATGATGATTTTCAGGAAGCAATCCAGCTGGCAAATGATACAGAATATGGACTAACAGCAGGAATTTTTTCAGAAGATAAAAAGCAATTAGAAGAATTTTTCCAAAAAATTCAAGCAGGAACAGTCTATGCAAACAGAGAAGCCAGTGCAACTACTGCTGCATTAGTTAAAAGCCAGCCATTTGTTGGATGGAAAAGCTCTGGTTCTACTGGCAAGGCAGCAGGCGGAGAAAATTATTTGCAGCAATTTTTGAGATCCCAGACTCAGACTTTATGTGATTGAATAAAGGAACTTCCAAGCAATAAGATGTTGCTTTTTCTCTCCTTCAAACGCCTAATCGAATAAGGTAGCCAGTTTGTTCCATATGGGATATAGTCAGATACCACAAAACCATCTTTGACAAGTTTGGGTTTTAGCTCCTCTCTTACACCCTTTAAAAGTTGGAATTCAAACTTTACCTGATTTGTTTTTGATAAATTCCTTGCTAACTCTATTAGTTTTGAATCGTGTGTTGCAACACCAAACTCATTTCCCTCTTCAAACAATAATTTCATTATTTTCTCAAAGTTTCCATCAACTTCGTCTCTGGTTTTGTATGAAATCGTTTTGTGTTCATTATATGCTCCCTTTACAAGCCTTATTTTTGCCCCGTGATGAATCAATCCTTTTACATCATCCAAACTTCTCTTGAGATTTGCCTGAATAGCTACTCCTAGACGCTCGTATCTGGAAAACAAATCATGATACAGCTCCAGAGTCTCATCTGTATGATCCGAAGACTCCATATCAATCCAAACAAAGACATGTGATTTGGAAGCAGCATCAATTATTTTCTCAAAGTTTTCCAAACAATTCTCATGAGATATAGATAATCCTACCTGGGTCGGTTTTATTGAAATGGCTCCCCTTACCCTCCACTTTCTAAAGGATCTAATAATCTCGTTGTATTCAGAAATTGTTTCTAGTATTGGTTTTGATTCTGTATGATATTCACCAAGTTTGTTTATGATGGCATGTCTGCCATTTTTGTAGGCTTCTTGTGCAGACCTTAGGGCATCATCAATGGTGTTCCCTGCAATCCACTTTCTTGCAAATCTAAAGAGCACTTTCTCCATTAGATTAGTGGCGTTTGTCATCTGAAAGAAATATGAGGCAAGGTATTTGAAATGTTGGTTCTAGTTTTCATCTATAATTAATGAACGCAGAATATTCTCAAAAGAACTCTATGTGTTTTAGATACAACCCATAATCCGACAAATACATGAAACCTTGCTTTGTTCCCAATTTGATTGGATTTTTTTATAATTTAATACAAGATTATTGTTTTTTGCTATTCAATTTATCTCTGTACCAAGACAGATCAGTAAATTCAATTTTACACTCTTCTCTCTTTTCCAAGCCCTCATTCTGCACTATTTCCTCTGTTTCTGTTTTCTGATTTTTAGACTCTGCCTTTTTTTCTAAATCTTCAATTTTTTTAAATAACTTGTTGGTAAGATGTACTAACAATTCTTTTGTTTGTTCTAACTCTTGAATTTTGATCATTTCTGTTGATTCGTTTTGCGATTCAGTTTTATTGTCAGAATTTTTTATGTTTTCAATTTTTAGACCTTTTGTTTTTAATAACCATTCAAGATAATCCGGCACAGCTTCATCTAACTCTAATTTCGGTGTCATCCTATAACTATGCCAATCTAATACTTAGTCTCATGTCAGTCAGAATTCCAACTGACATTTTCCTATTAAGGGCAATCTTGGTTGTTTGAAGCCAATTCAACTCAAATAACTGGTGACAGCTATTACTAATTGAGGATTTACTCTTTTTTTAAAATTATTCCTTCTTTTGGGGATTTACATAGACTTGATA
>JARRMG010000143.1:0-2795 GCA_037386265.1 Nitrosopumilaceae archaeon | reverse complement strand
GGAAAAGGAAACACCTGTTCTTGGAATTTGTCTTGGGTCTCAATTAATTGCTAAAACATTTGGTGGCAAGGTTTATTCAGGCCCCAAAAAAGAAATTGGGTTTTACAATGATTTAGTTGCAGAGTCAAATTCGAGCCTGTTTTCTGGATTTGAAAATCCTTTTACTGTTTTCCATTGGCATGGCGATACTTTTGATTTACCAGTTGGTGCGACAAGACTTGCATATTCGGAAATTTATCCTAATCAGGCATTTCAATACAAAAGTGCAGTAGGACTTCAATTTCATATGGAAGTAAATGAAGAGATGGTAAATCTCTGGTTAGATAACACCGAAGAGAAACTTCGTCAAATCCCTTACATTGATTCTGACAAAATTAGATCTGACATTGATGAAAATATTTCAATTGTAAAAACCAATATGAAGAATTTTTACAACAATTTCAAATCTTCGTTTCATCTTTGACCAAAGTTTAATATACTGAGTTTTGATTTCATCGATCGAACGATGGCTGCAGTTAAGAAAATTTTTGATGAAATTATCCAAACTGATCACAAAGTCATCACAGAAGAATCATCAAAATCTATTCTCAAAACTTATGGTGTTAAAGTTCCTCCTTATGCATTAGTAACTTCTGCAGAAGAGGCTGCAAAACAAGCAAAGAAAATTGGTTTTCCACTTGTAATGAAAGTAGTATCCCCACAGATTTTACACAAAACTGATGTTGGTGGCGTAAAAGTGGGATTAGACAATGTCAATGATGTCAAAAAGACATTCACTGACATGTATGGGCGCCTTTCTAAAAAGAAAGGTGTCCATGTTAAAGGAATCCTTCTTGAAAAAATGGTTCCAAAAGGCGTTGAACTGATTGTAGGTATTCAAAATGATTCTCAATTTGGTCCAATCATTATGGTGGGTCTTGGTGGAATTATGACTGAAGTAATGAAAGATGTTGCATTTAGAATGCTACCAATTACCACTTCTGATGCAAAGTCAATGCTAAATGAACTCAAAGGATCCAAACTTCTCAAAGGCTTCAGAGGAAGTGAGCCAATTGACACTAACATGGTGGCAAAAATGTTAGTAAACATTGGAAAATTAGGCGTAGAAAATGCCGATTACATTAACAGTATTGACTTTAACCCTGTAATAGTATATCCAAAATCCCACTTTGTAGTAGATGCAAAAATTATCCTAAACAAAGAGAAAAAGAAAAACTCTATCTCAAAAGCAAAACCCAGCATAGAGAACATGGAGACATTCTTTACTCCAAAATCTGTTGCATTAGTTGGGGCATCAGGGACACCTGGAAAGATTGGAAATTCTATCTTAGACAGTCTTGTAAATTATGATTTCAAAGGCAAGGTTTATCCAATTAATCCAAAGGCCGATAAAATCTTTGGACAAAAATGCTATCCCGCAGTTTCAGCAATCCCCGGAAATGTTGACCTTGTTGTAGTTTCAGTTGATTTGTCAATGACTCCTCCTGTCTTAGAGGATTGCGCAAAGAAAGGAGTTCACAGTGTTGTAATAGTATCTGGTGGAGGAAAAGAGCTTGGAGGAGAACGTGCAGCATATGAAGCTGAAGTTTCAAGATTATCTAAAAAACACAAAATCAGAATTATCGGTCCTAACTGTATTGGCATGTTCAATGCTGCTAATCGTCTTGATTGCGCATTTCAAGGACAAGAAAGAATGGTCCGTTCAAAATTAGGCCCTGTTGCATTTTTCTCACAAAGTGGTACTATGGGAATTAGTATGCTCGAAAGTGCCGATGTGTTTGGTTTATCCAAGATGATCAGCTTTGGTAATCGTTCTGATGTTGATGAAGCAGATATGATATGGTATGCTGCAAATGATCCACAAACAAAAGTAATTGGACTATACGTTGAAGGATTTGGTGATGGTAGAAAATTCATTAACGTTGCAAAACGTGTAATGAAAGAAAAGAAAAAGCCTGTAGTAATATGGAAGAGTGGGAGAACTGCTGCAGGTGCAAAACAAGCAGCTTCACATACAGGTTCCCTTGGTGGTTCAAATGCCATCATTATGGGTGCATTCAAACAAGCAGGAATTATCTCAGTTGACAGTTATCAAGAACTTGCTGGAGTCTTAAAGGCACTAGCATGGCAACCTGCCGCAAAGGGTAATCGTGTTGCTATGACTAGTAATGGTGCTGGTCCAATGATTGGCGGAATTGATCAACTAGAAAAATTTGGTCTTACAATAGGAAAATTATCGCCACAACTCCTCAAAAAAATGAAGGCTCGTTTCCCACCAGCTGTTCCAATTCATAATGGCAATCCAGCTGATGTGGGTGGTGGTGCAACTGCCGATGATTATAGGTTTGTTATTCAACAATTCATGGATGAAAAAAATATCGATATTGCAATGCCATGGTTTGTCTTCCAAGATGATCCACTTGCAGAAACAATAGTTGGTTATCTAGCTGATTTCCATAAGAAAGGAAAGAAACCTCTTTTGGCTGGAGGAAATGGTGGTCCCTATACTGAAAAAATGATAAAATTAATTGAGAAACATAATGTCCCAGTTTATCAAGACCTTAGGACTTGGGTTGCAGCTGCATCTGCACTCCATCAATGGGGCAAAATTTCTAAAAAATAGATAACATTTAAGTCTCGCATAACTTCGTCCAATATTATGTCACTAGTTACTACATCGACTTCTGACGGCATTTGTACAGTCAAAATCAACAGACCTGACAAACTTAATGCCATGAATACAGATGTTGCAAAAGAGCTCATCAAAACTTTTGAAAATCTTAACCAAGATGATT
>JARRMG010000142.1:3531-7095 GCA_037386265.1 Nitrosopumilaceae archaeon | reverse complement strand
AAAGACTTGGCAACAGGCTCAGCTGGAATTGTTGCTATCGTTTTGTATCTAGTTGGCTTGATTGTAGCTTTTTCGCTTTCAGGTGGGTATCAACTATTCCTAGCGATTCTTCTTAGTGAAATTATTGCAAAATATTCTATGGTTTTGATGGCCAGTTTAGGAAAATCAGCATCTGTGGGCTCAAACTCTTCATTTGTGGAACTAATGAAAAACAGAAAAAAACTAGCCGTAACTACTGTTATCACCCTAATACCATTGATTGCCTGAGGGGGAACTACCGGAGTGATTATTTTTGCAGTGGGGACCACATTCACATTATTTTTAGTTGCATTGTCTACCAGAAGTTTTGGGGGAATTACAGGGGATGTTCTAGGTGCCACAAACGAATTATCTCGGTTAGCTTCAGTCTTGGTATTTGTTTCGATATGATTGCACTCGTCATGTCAGGCGGCAAAGGAAGCAGAATGAAGTCCTCTGAAGAAAAATTGTTACTTCAATACAAAAAACCAATAATACTTCACGTGGCCGAAGCCCTGTCTGGGTCAGGCTGTTTTTCAAAAATTATTTTTCTTACCAGTCCAAACTCTCCAAATACAAAAAAATTGCTTTTAAAAAATAATTATGAAATAATTGATTCCACTGGAAAAGGATATGTTGAGGATCTAAACGCGATACTAAAATCCATAAATGATATTGTTTTTGTAACTTCAGCTGAAAAAATTGTGTCCCTTTATGATGAAAATCACAAATGGACTACAATTCTTATCACAAAACAATTTCTAAAAAAATTAGGCATTTCAGCCAACTATGAAATAAACTTTCAGAATCAAATATGTAGTTATTCAGGATTCTCCATGATTAATTCCAATGAAATTTCTAACCTTGAAAACATTAAAGAAAATTTTGTAATTCTAGATGACAAAAGAGTAGCATTTAATGTGAACACTCGAGAAGATTATAGTTTACTCGGCACTGCCTGAAATTTTACCATTAATTTTTGCTTTAGACCCAGTTGGCTCCGATATGTTATTTCCACAAGAGTTGCAAGCAATAGTTGTTGATGCATGAGAGTATACAATTTGCTGCTCTCCACACTCACTGCAATCCACTTTTTGGAATTTGCTTGAAGGCTTTGGAATTTCAATATGATCTTTTTTCATGCTGCTACCAACTCAAATTTCTTAATTCTAACACCCAGTTTATTGTATTTCTTTTTGCATACTGTACAAGTCATCAATGGAGTTACTTTTTTTGTAACTTTTGCAGGTTTGGCGAGTTTTGGGAACTTTTGTCCACCATATCCATGTTTTCGCTCTGCATGTCTTCTTTCTCCAAAAATAGAAATTTCAATTATTGGCGATAGAATAGCGTATGTTGGTCCTGATGCCAGTCATACAATTAGTTCAAAAAAATATGTGACTAGCAGGCTATCACAATCTATTTCTTCATTAAATTCGGTAGCAATGGGTGACAAAAAAGCCGATCTCGTTTTAAAAAACTGTTCTCTAGTCTCTGTTTACACTGGAGAAATAATTCCAAAAATAGAAATTTCAATTATTGGCGATAGAATAGCGTATGTTGGTCCTGATGCCAGTCATACAATTAGTTCAAAAACTGCAGTAATGGATGTAAAAGAAAAGTATGTGAGTCCAGGATTTGCCGATCCTCATGTCCACATTGATCAATTTGTACTTCCCTCTGAGCTAGCCAAAAAGTCGCTTCTGTGTGGAGTCACATCTTTGTTTTCTGATCCTATTGACATCGTAAGTGCAGCAGGATACAAGGGATTTCAAGAATTTCTTAAACTAGGAGAAAATCTGCCAATACGGGTTTTCCAAGTAGTGCCAGGCGGACTTCCAGTTGATAGAAAATTTAGCAATAGTAAAACAATGTCGCTAGCCCAAGAAAAGGCATCAATTAAACATCCTAATGTCTTGGGCTTGGGAGAAGTTTTTTCTTGGACCAAGGTAACATTACGCGATTCTAAAACCATGAAGTCCATCTCAAAAACTGAACGCATATGTTTCATCTGGAATTTTATCATGTCACGAACCAACAGATTATGATCAGGTCTTAGACAGACTCAGATTGGGAATGTGGATAATGATTAGAGAGGGCTCTATAAGGCGTGACCTAAAAAATATTATTCCAAAAATACTGTCCAATAAAATTTATCTAGACAGGCTAATGTTTTGTTCTGATGGTCTTGACCCCTTGGATATTACAAAGTATGGGCACATTGATCATTGTATACGAGAATCAATCAAACTTGGACTGAAACCAATTGATGCCATCACCATGGCCTCAAGGAATTGTTTTGATTATTATAAAATGGGAAAAGATCTTGGAGGAATTGCTCCTGGAAAGCTTGCAGATATTCTTATTTTTGATGACTTGAAGAAAATAAAGCCATCCAAGGTTTTTGTTGGAGGAAAATTAGTAGCTTCCAATGGAAGCATAGTTGCACCCATAAAAAAGAAGGCTATCCCTTCATGGATAAAAAATACAGTAAAAATTAAAAAATTTTCAAGTAAGGATTTTGAAATTAAATCAAAAAAGAAAAAAGTCAACGTAAATACAATATCCCTCCAGACTGAAATTATCACTAAACTAGGTTCTGCAGAATTAGATGTGTTGGATGGCACAGTTATCCCCTCACTTGAAAAGGACGTATGGAAAGTAGCCGCATTTGATAGAATCCATGGAACCAAAAATCATGTTGTGGGGTTCTTGGAGAATTTTGGAGCCAATATTGGCGCGTTTGCTTCAACCTGGAGTTTTCACGAAAATGATTTGATTGTTATTGGCTCAAACGATTCAGATATGGCTCTTGCTGCCAACACCTTGCGAAAAACTCAAGGGGGACTGGTGGTGGCAAATTCTGGAAAAATAGATGCTCTACTGCCATTATCCCTAGGTGGAATCATCTCTATTGACCCATTTGAAAAGGTTTCATCAAATTTTGAGAAAGTCAATAACAGTATAGTTGATGCAGGATGTAAATTTTCAAGACCTCACCTAATTCCACTATTCTTACCATTTTTGGCCTTACCATCAGTAAGAATCCTATCCAAAGGGATTGTTGATGTCAAACAAAGGAAATACATCAACCCGATCAACTAAGTAATATTAAAAAGGGGGATTCAGGGGATTGAAGCTGAATCTTAATGGCATCAATTCAACAAGGACCAAATGGACCTGTACTTGTTCTCAAAGAGAGCGCATTACAACAAAAAGGCAAAGACGCACAACAAAACAACATTGCAGCTGCCAAATTGGTAGCAAACTTGGTCAAAAGTAGCTTAGGTCCACGTGGTTTAGACAAAATGTTGGTTGATTCTCTAGGAGATGTTACAATTACAAATGATGGTGCAACAATTTTGAAGGAAATTGATGTCCAACACCCCGCAGCAAAAATGATGGTTGAAATCTCAAAAACTGTTGATAATGAAGTTGGAGATGGAACCACATCCTCAGTAGTTTTTGGCGGTACTCTTTTGGCAAAGGCCGAAGAACTTCTCAAAAAAGAAGTCCATGCCTCCGTTATCGTTGATGGTTATCAGG
>JARRMG010000142.1:728-3526 GCA_037386265.1 Nitrosopumilaceae archaeon | reverse complement strand
AAAAATTGCAGTAACTAGTATGGAATCAAAATTAATCTCAGAAGACAGTGGCGCTCTTTCCAAAGTAGTAGTAGATGCCATCCTCAACATTGCCACAAAAAAAGGCGAAACATATCATGTCGACCTTGACAATATTAAAGTAGAAAAGAAAACTGGGGGTTCTATACAAGACACACAAACTGTCAAAGGTATAGTATTAGACAAAGAAATTGTGCACAGTGGCATGCCAACTCGTATTGAACATGCAAAAATTGCTCTTCTAAATACAGCTCTTGAGATTGAAAAAACTGAAATGAGTTCAGAAATCAGAATTTCTGATCCAACTCAAATGCAGATGTTTTTAGAAGAAGAAAATCGAATGCTAAAAACCATGGTGGATAAACTTCATGACATTGGATGTAATGTCTTAATTTGCCAAAAAGGCATTGATGACATCGCACAGCACTATCTTTCAAAGTATGGAATTTTGGCAGTTCGTAGAGTAAAAGAAAGTGATATGATAAAACTTGGAAAAGCAACAGGAGGTCGTGTATCAGCAAACCTCGAGGATCTAACCGAAAAAGATCTTGGATCAGCAAACCTAGTTCATCAAAAGAAAGTAGAATCTGATAAATGGGTTTTCATTGAAGGTTGCAGGAATCCTCAATCTGTAACTTTGTTAATCAGAGGTGGGTCTCAAAGAGTAATTGATGAGGTAGATCGTTCTATTCATGACTCACTTATGGTAGTCAAAGATGTAATTGAAAAACCAGAAATCGTTGCAGGAGGTGGAGCACCAGAATCTTATGCTGCATCCCTTCTAAAAGATTGGGCTGACAATTTTGATGGAAGAGAGCAACTTGCGATAAAAAAATATGCCGAAGCCCTTGAGATAATTCCTTTAACAATTGCTGAAAATGCTGGAATGGATCCAATTGATACTATGGCAAAACTTAGAGCAAAGCAAAGCCAAGGCAGAAAATGGACTGGAATTGATGCTAAAAACACAAAGATTGCAGATATGTTGGCAATTGATATTGTAGAACCAATTGTAGTAAAGGAGCAAATTATCAAATCTGCTACAGAGGCAGCTTGCATGATTCTTAGAATAGATGATGTAATTGCAAGTTCTGGCGCACCTGGCGGAGGACCAGGACAATAAAATTCAATCCTTAAAACTTAAGCCTGCTTAATAACTAGATTTTTCGTGCACAAAATAGGAATAGACCTTGGTGGAACAAAAATTGAAGGAATACTTCTTGATGATTCTCTAGATGTGATTCAACGAAAAAGAATTGCAACACCTCAAGAAAATTATGATGAGATAATAAACCAAATATCTTCTTTAGCAATTGATCTTTCCAAAAATATAGGTGATTTTACTTTGGGAATATGCACCCCTGGTGCAATTTCAAAACAAACCGGTTTACTCAAAAATAGCAATACTCAATGTTTGATTGGTAAACCATTAAGAGAAGATCTTGAACAAAACTTAGAACGAAAAATACTGATGGAAAATGACGCAAACTGTTTTGCAATATCAGAGGCAACTATGGGCTCTGCCAAAAACCATTCTGTTGTTTTTGGTGTAATTATGGGAACTGGAGTAGGTGGAGGAATTGTTATTGATGGGAAAATTCATCATGGCAGAACTAACATCGCAGGAGAATGGGGACACCACACCTTGCATCAAAATGGAAACCAGTGCTATTGTGGAAAACAAGGATGTGTAGAAACCTACATCAGTGGACCGGCCTTAGAAAAAAACTGGGAGAAATTAACAGGAAATAAACAATCGATACCTGAAATAGTAAATTCAGAAAATTCCATGTTTGGACAATGGAAAGAAAGTTTTTTAGATAATTTTGGCACAGGTCTTGCCAATGTTATTGACATACTAGATCCTGATGTTATTGTATTAGGAGGAGGGTTATCAAATATTGATTTTCTTTATTCTGAGGGAATAAAAAATGTATACAAAAAAGTATTCAGTGATTTGGTGGATACTCCAATTTTAAAAAATAGCCTTGGTGATTCAGCAGGAGTTTTTGGTGCTGCTTTGCTGGAATAAATTATTCAGGACATCCATGGTGTGACCATCTTTTGCTTTAACATGGGTATCAAACAGATGAAAATCCATGATGATTATTTGATTTCTGTCAATACACTTGCGTAGAATCAACATCTGATCCTATGGACATATCCGTATATTCTTCAGGATTCAGTGAATAACAAACCTTTACTTCAAATTGAATTACCTCTGCATCCTGATCAGATAAGGATTTGATTTTTGGAGATGATATTCGTTCTAGCGTTTCGGATACTATAGAATTTTTTATTTGACTTTTTGTGGGCTCATCTGTAACAAAACTTACAGTTCCACGAAATTGATATCCTTTCAAACTTTCTTTGTTAAAAACTGCAATAGTTGTCCATGGATTTGCTTTAAAATTTTTGTATGATTTGTGTTTGAAAAAATCAAGCCAATACACCACTTCATCATCAATTTTAAAGAAAATTCTTGGAGACACATTTACCATATTTCCATCGCTTGTGGTTCCCACCACAAAAACTCCTTGGTCTTCAATAAACTCCTTAATTTTATCAGGAATTTTTACCATATTTTATAAGAAATAAATTTGTATTAAAGTAGTTTTACTAAAATCAAAATTGAATTAATCTTCTGAATATTTTGATTGTATTTTTAAAATTTTATCTACAATCTCATTTACGTTTGCGCTTAATTCGGTACTTGCTAAAATTAAACCTGCACCTCCAATTGGAACAGTAATGCGATAAACTTTTTCATATTTTGCCAT
>JARRMG010000142.1:0-708 GCA_037386265.1 Nitrosopumilaceae archaeon | reverse complement strand
AATTGCTTGAGACAAAGAGGTCTCAGTCTCCTCTCGTGTGAGATAGCTGGTTAACCCTGGCTTTGTCTTTTCGTATAATTCTCCATAGTCGTAAATCCCTACATAACGAATTTGATCATCACAATCAATAATTTCGTCACAAACCTTTTGATATTCCATATGAGGAACTATTCACACTCAAATAATAATCACACCTAGATTTAGGCACAAATCTCATTTATTGAGGTTCGATAGTAGCAGGAGGCTTGCTTGAAATTGTATAGGTTACCCACGTTACATCCTCAATCTCATTTGTAATTCTATTGCTCATTTTTTCTAATAATCCATGTGGAAGTCTTGTCCAATCTGCAGTCATTGCATCAATGGAATCAACAACCCTAATCATAACAATATTTCCATACTTTCTTTCATCACCTACGACTCCCACCGCTTTGTCATCTCCCACCGCAGCATATGCTTGCCACACATTTTGATATAGATTTGCCTCCATCAATTCTTCTTCAACAATTTTACTTGCTAATTTACAAATCTCAAGTTTTTTAGGAGTAATCTCTCCAATTATTCTCACAGCAAGTCCTGGTCCAGGAAATGGGTGTCTCATGAACAATTTTTCAGGTACTTCCAGAATTTTTGCAATGGCTCTTACCTCATCTTTGTACAATTCCTTTAGTGGTTCTAATACCTCCAGATCCAACCAATCTGGTAATC
>JARRMG010000141.1:0-2802 GCA_037386265.1 Nitrosopumilaceae archaeon | reverse complement strand
CTTGAACTACTTTGGCACCCCATCCAGCAGCTTTTTGGAATCCATCATTCATTCCATAGTCAATTGCTGTTTTCTCAAAGTACCTGAATACTGCTCTTGAAAGCCACAATGGGGCCACAACAAAGCACCAGTAGATAATTGCGTTAAGATACCATCTGTTTAACATAACTTTGTGAATTGCATAGAAAAAGATGTTTGAGTTTACAAATTTTACAGGATCTACCCAACGTCCAATGTAGAATATGTAGCCTAGCCCAATTCCTATTGAAAATGCAACCAAAGATGATCCTAAAGCAATTGGATTAAGTCCATCTAGTGGTGCAGGCAAAAATGATTCACCAGATTCAATATGTTCTGTGTGGATGCCAAATGAATGATCTAGGTATTCTGTGAACATGTGATGAATATTTTCTTCTGCGGAAAATCCAATTATACCAATACCAATTGTTAATACTGCAAGAATACCGTAAGGAACCCACATTGAAAGTGATGCTTCATGTACATGATGTCCCTCTTCTTCCATCTTCTCAATATGCTTGCTCTTCTTTCCAAAGAAAACAAGACCCATCATTCTAGTTGTATAAAATGTAGTTATCACTGCAGTCAAAACTGCGATTGAGTATAGTGGTAATGCCCATTCACTTCCGGACTCGTATACGGCAGCAAAGATTGCATCCTTACTCCAGAAACCTGTTGTGATAAATGGAGCTCCCATCAATCCAAGTCCTGCTGCCCACATGAAGGCATATGTTTTTTTCATATGTTTACGAAGCCCACCCATATCAGACATGAATCTAGAACCAATAACATGCAATAGTGATCCTGCTGCCATAAAGAGAGAAGCTTTGAACATTGCGTGAGATATCAAGTGGAAAAATCCAGCTGTGTATCCATCTACATATTGATGAGATAGTCCCGCGACACCAAGTGCCATCATCATATACCCAATTTGGGAACCTGTGGAATATGCAAGGACTTTCTTAATTTCTTGATTAACCATTCCTTGAGTAGCTAATAGTAACGCGGTAATTGCACCCACCCAAGCTATAATCTCAAAGAATTGTTCTGCCATTATTCCGGCTGCTGCCAAAGCAAAAACAATCGGCCCTATTCTTGCAACCAAGAACACGCCTGCTTTTACCATTGTAGCTGCGTGAATTAATGCAGAAACTGCAGTTGGACCAGTCATTGCTTCTAAGAGCCATTCATTTAGTGGGAATTGTGCAGATTTACCCACTGCACCTCCAAATAACAAAACGAAAGCTGGTACCAAAAGTCCCTGAGCACTCATTGTTTGTGCCCAGGCCATGTCATCCATCATTAATTCTTTAAAACCAAATGTTCCTGCAAACAAAAATATCAAAAGCATACCTGCAATCATCATCACATCTCCTACTTTGGTCATGATGAATGCCTTCATTCCGGCATGTGTTGGAGAATAATAGTCTAAGAGGCCTAAAACTGTTCTTCCTTCTGTTCCGACATGATCTTTTTTCTTGTCACGATACCAGAAGCTAATCAACGCATATGAGGCAAGTCCCACTCCTTCCCATCCAAAGAAGACCTGAAGTAAGTTATCTGATAAAACAATGATTTGCATTGAACCAATAAAGAACATCATCCAGAACCAGAATCTGGTAATGTCTTTGTCACCTTTCATGTATCCTGTACTGTAAATCATAATTAGGAAAGAAATCCAACCCACCACATTTGCCATAATTACAGAAAGCGGATCTGCAAGAACTCCTCCATTCAATCCAATTGATTCAATCCAAGTAATTTGATGATGAATTTCACTAGCATCTAATGCGACTGGAATAAGTGATGCAGCTGAAAGTGCACTCATTAATGCAAATCCTACTGCAACATAACCTGTGAGATTTTTGGATGCTTTGCCAACTGCTGGCATGATAAGTGCAGCTACAAAGGGTAAAATCCAAACTAACCATGCAGCAGCAGATGTTGCCTCAAATGGTAAACCCATGACCTCTGTTGCCATTTTCTAAACCCCCAACACTCCCTGCATGTATGGAATGATTGTCTTCAAGAAGATGTCTGGATAAATTCCCACTACAATTGTAAATCCTGCAAGGACCATCATTGGAGCGGTCATATACCAACTTCCTTCTTTCACATTTTCAAGATGTTCTGGTGTTTTTCCAAAGAATACACGTTTTAGCATCCATAGGATATATGACATTGTCAAGGCAGTTGCAATTAGTCCCAATCCAAATGTAACAGCTCTTACCGTAGAGCCTTCTTCTATGGCAGTCTCTAGGGCACCATAAAATAGAATCCATTCGCCCATAAATCCGCTAGTTGGTGGAACGCCCATTATTGTCAATGCACCAATTACTGCACAAACTGCTGTGATTGGCATTTTTCCTGCAAGGCCACCAAGTTTTGTAATGCTTCGTGTTCCAACTTTAACTATGATAATTCCGGCCATCATGAAGAGAATGCCTTTTCCTAAAGCGTGTGTAACATACATCATTTCTGCTCCTGCCAAACCAAGTGCAGACATTGAACCAATACCGAACAGAATGTATCCCATTTGACTGATGCTAGAATATGCAAGTAGTCGTTTTAGGTCATCTTGCATCAAAGCCATAGCACCCCCATAAATCATAGTTACGAGACCCCAAATGTGGAACCAAATAGAGAGTTCTGCAAAAGTGGAAGGTAAGAATTCAACAATTAATCTGAATATACCATATGCACCAATTCCGATCATTGCAGGAGACAAAAGTGCACTGATTGGCGTTGGTGCAGAACCGTGAACATATGGCAGCCAAATATGGA
>JARRMG010000140.1:0-2820 GCA_037386265.1 Nitrosopumilaceae archaeon | reverse complement strand
CAATTAATTAATTTTGAAAAAATTCCAAATCCGCATAGAAATCGTTCATGTTCCTTTTATTCAAAATTTGTGTATAATAAAACATGTCCAACTATAGAACCAGTATGCAGATTGTCGGGGATTTGCTTACTGTAACAAAAGAATCTGGAGAAGAAGGAATCAAAACAACGAGGTTGTTGGCACAGGCCAATCTTTCACACTCCCGACTTTCAAAGTTCCTTGAGAATCTGACGGGCTCAGGATTAATTAACAAAATAGAATATGATGGAAGAAATACCTTTGTACTTACTCCAAAAGGAAGACAATATCTGGAAGATTACAAGAGATTTTCAAACGTCGCAGGAGCCTTTGGATTGGAACTCTAAATTTTTTACAACTTTGCAAAGATTAGAAATCAATTTAATCAACTCTAGTTTAACAGTAAGCTATGACCTCGTTGCTTGATGATGCAAATAGAATGCTTGAAAATGGCTATGGTGATATTCCTAGACTAAAGCAAATTAAAGAAATACTTGAACAAAACAAAATGCTTTTCGTTTCAGAACGAAAATATCTCGTCAAACTTACCCAAGATCATCCTGAAACCTCTGAGATAAAGACTAGTAATTACGGGCAGTCAAATACAAAACACTCATCAGATGAGGATTTGGATATTGATGAGCTAGAAGAAAAGATCAAAGTAGAATCAGAGCCTTCCTGACAAACTATGAAGCGAATTTTTTTAGTATTGTTGATTGCAATTTCATTTTCCTTTGCATATTCTGAAATCCCTGATTCCATAAAACTTGAAACAAAACAACTCTACTCTTCAAACAGTCTAAATGAAAAAACTGTCTCCGCAATTATTTCAGATATGGCTAATCAAAAATTAATAAAAAACACAATAGACTCACGACATATTTACCATATCCCTGTAGGTGGTGAGACTGATTTTGTAAAAATTTCAGGTAGAATTGACGAGTACGGAAAAACTTCAAGAGTGGATTTACAAATTAATAGACCCGATAACAGCTTGGAAAATATTTCATCCCCTCTTCTTGAGACAGGGAGATATTCTACTTTATATCCAATCAATGGA
This sequence comes from Nitrosopumilaceae archaeon, assembly GCA_037386265.1. Lineage (GTDB taxonomy): Archaea > Thermoproteota > Nitrososphaeria > Nitrososphaerales > Nitrosopumilaceae > Nitrosomaritimum. The sequence continues at coordinate 1,742 of JARRMG010000140.1, read as the reverse complement.
AAATCTCTACCTGGCACATATCAGATAGTAACCAAATTTAGTGGCGAAACAAAATCCGTATCCTATTTTCATCTAACAAAAGTTGCAATACCAGAATCCAACTTCCCTCTGTGGCTTTTGAGAAATTTTGAGTGGTGGTCACAAGACAAAATATCTGATACTGCTTTGATAAATTCTATTCAGCATTTAGCAGATCTTGGACTAATTGTAACATCTAGCAAACCCTCAAACCAACTTCAAGTGATCATAACAGGAGATGAATTGGTGCGAAGGGGGACAACACACACAATTAATGTCCTGGTATCCGATGGATACTTGCCGATTGAAGGTGCCAAAGTTACACTTACAATTGAAGATTATGGGGAGGACATTATCCGAGAATTTGATGGATTAACTGATCAAAACGGATATTTTGTTTTTTCATGGGAAATTCCAAAAAGTTTTAACGACTATGAAACACTATTGGCCTACATTTCGGTTTCTGGAAACGGGTCCTCCCAAACTCATCTGTGGAAATTTCAAATTTACTGTCTTCCAGGTACTGCTAATTGTAAAATTGATGGAAACTAGTCAAGTTTTTCTTTTCTTTTTTCAGATCCACACTTTGTGCAAAACCTATCTCCCTCATAGATGACATGGCCACATTTTCCACAGTAACTAATGGCCTCATGTTCTGGTTCGTCATCTATCCGCATGAACTTGTCCCAATTTCTTGGCTCGTAGAACCTTTCATTTTTTGATTCTTTGTCACTCATCAAGTCATAACTGTTCTTCTCTGAACTTAAGTCTTAGTAGATTTTAAACAAACTTTTCATATAATGCTCCAAGCATTGAGTTTATTTTCTCTACCTCGTGGTCGCCCCAGGAATCAGATTTTATTCGAATGTGGATGTTATTGTCCTCAAGATTTTTTATAATTTTGGGATACATCATTCCAATGAAAAAGGATTTTTGGTCTAAATTCATTTGAGTTGCCCTGTGTTGAAAATAACTGATCCATTCTTGTTCGGTGTCTTGAAATGTCTCTAAAATTATAGATTGAATTTTTTCTTCAAGATCTTTTTCCATTGTACAAAATATCAACCATGTAGAAAATAAAGTATTGGAAAAACTTGATTAATTCGAGTCTACACTTTGTAAAATTTTGTATTCAATCTTTCTTGTATAGCCTTTTGTCTACTCTGATTTTTTTATTTCAGTCTGGATCGTCTTGTTCCGTATCTCTCCCGCATTTAGGGCAAACTCTTTGGTTTTGAAAAATCTCTTTACCGCAATTTCTACATGATTGTGGTTTCATAACACTCTTAGGCGTTTTTTAGACTTAAACCTTGAGACTTTTTCTGAGTCTTTTTGTCATAGTAGTCCATGATAAAATGAAATACAATTAATTTTGCAAATACTATAGTCGAAATCAAGGCAAGAATAAACTCTCCCAAGTATAACAAATAACCTGTTACGCCTATGGCAGTCATAATCTCTATTCCCGTACAGGTACAAAGACACAGAATCTTACGGTTCATGTGTTGTAATAGGCGACGATTGCTTTTTACTATTGTCAAAACAACTTTTTAATTTCCAATCATCTTACGTACATTGTTTGAAGACCATTGTACTAGTAGCTATTGCCATTATTTGTGCAGTGGTTATATTAACTGCCGTCTATGTTCTGGGTTCAAGGTATCAACAAGATCTTTTCGAAGAATACCTGGAGGATTCACAATCAACTAGAAAGCCTCCTCAGA
>JARRMG010000139.1:0-3327 GCA_037386265.1 Nitrosopumilaceae archaeon | reverse complement strand
ATTTTTTCTCTCCTATTTTCTTTACGGCATCAACCAATTCAAATTGTCCACCATAAGCCAAGGCAATATTGAGAAAGTGATTGTCATATCCCTTAGTTGCTTCGTCTAATTTTTTAAGGATTTTTTTAATTGATTCTGGCAAAAGTTCAATTCTCCCAATTCCCATCACTCTCATCTTATTTTTGTGAATTCTAGGATCATTGTATAATTTCTCCAGTCTCATTCGAATTAATTCGTACAAGTATTCTAATTCATCATCTTTTCTATCGAGATTTTCTGCAGAGAGTGCATACAAGGTAATTATTTTGATATCTAACTGCTCACACCAATCCAGAAGATTTTCAACGGCATCTGCCCCTTTCCAATGACCCGCCTTTGTCATAGCCAGGTGTCTTTTTGCCCATCTTCTGTTACCATCTAAAATCAATGCTACATGGTTTGGAATGTCTCCTTGTCTAATGTCGTTTTCCAGTTTTTTTGAATAAATCTTGTATAAACCAGATAATTGAAAAACGGTATCTTTTACTTTGTTCATCTAAACCATCTCTGATTGTTATAATGGAGATGAAAATATCAGTGTTTTTTAGAAATTTTGACTAATTGTGATTATTGTTGAACTTAATCCGAAATCATTTCTTGATCTTTGTGCCTTCTGTATTTTTTGAATAATATTGTGGCCGAAATCAAGGTGGCAGCAAGGCCTCCTAATAGTGGAGGAACCAGTGAAAATGAACTTTCTTCGTGGATCATGATATTTGTAAACTGATACACAGTAGGATACAATGCAATTAGAACAACTATTCTTAGAATATCACTAATTTGCCGTGGTACCCCTCCAATCCAATTACTAAGTAAGATGCCTGCAAATATTGCGCCCAAACCAATCCACAAGATTGGCAAGGCTCCAGAAACAAACTGTCCAATAATTACCTTGTTTGTAAAGATTGAAAGAATCTCTGTCTGTGATTCTAAAATATTTTCATCTATTGCATTTATTCCCGCCGGTACTGATGATAACATCAACAAAATTCCAGCAACCATGGTAAAGATACGAATAAAGCCCATCGGTGTTGGTTTTGCCCAGTTTGACCAAGCTCTATCAATATCAAATGCTCTTATCAAAAATGCCCCACCGAGAATACTGACTAGCACGGCAGTGATTTCTGCAGTATACCCAACTATTGTTGCTACTCCTCCTATCAACAAGAGTATTCCTGGAACTCCTAGGAAAAATTTTGAATATTTTGAATCATATGCAATCATCTTTAGATACTTTCCAAAAACTGCATAAGAATACTCTACACTCCTACTTACTTTCATTACTACTCGCTGAACTGAGATTACTGGAAGAATATTTTGGATTACTGGAACAACACTTTCATCATCTTCTCCATCTGATACAATTACAGCACCATTTGCAGGAAATACTTTCAAGACTTTTTTTGCCTCTTCAAGTATTTTTTCATCTGCTTGAACCCCTCTGCTTGCAACTCCGGCAATCGTTACGACTTCTGCTTGGTAGCCTTTACTGATTAAATCTTCATAAGTCTTAATTGCGGCAAAAATGGAATTTGAATCTGCATCTTCTGGGTCCTCCAGGGCTAATCTCTGTGCTGCTTCAATACAGGCGTCTCTTCCAATAACAGGTGTAATTATTCCTGCCTTTTCTCCAACATCATTATCTCTATCAATACAGATTACCAAAAGCTTGTTAGAAGTAGATGCACTAACATCCTTCTCGACTTTGTTGGAGTTTTGAGACATTCTTTTTATAATTACAGAATTGCTTTTTAACGATTTCCAACTACTCAAAATATTATAATTCGGTCTTGAGCCTACTATGGCCTAGAATTATCTGATATTTCTGCCAACCTCTCTGATTCGTTTTTGAGGGAATTAATTTTCTCTAATGTTTCTTCAAATTGATCCGTTTTGCCCTCCTTTACCAAGTTGGCATAAACTTTAGTCTCGGTAACATAAGAGTTGAAGTTCTGCAATGAATCCATATAACTAATGTAACTTTCTTGCCACTCAGCAGGGGGTTTTGATGTTACAAATTCACTGATCTTAGACGTGACTTGAGATGATGTAACATCTGCTATCTGTATGTATTCATCAGGGGATATAGCTTCGTCTTTTAGATTTTGAAATTCTGTGGATATTGTGTCATCCATGATAGAATGAATTTCTTTTACACCATCCAGATAATTTTCATGGTCTGATATCATCAATGACATTTGGTTTTCTTGAGGGACCATCCATAAAAGAAAACTAGCAGCTGTAATTGCCGCTAAAATTATGACAGTTACTGCAACCCCTTTTTTTGATGCCATTTTGCAGATTTTACTATTAGGGTGTTTATAACTGGTAATTTTCTCAAATATTATATTCTACATTTAAAAAATTAAAAAAATCATTAGGATTATCAATCATTACCAGAAATAATAAAGATTTTTCATTATTTTTTGAATTTTTTTATAATTTCTCTTTCCTAAACGGGTGAAAAATTTACACCTATCTAGCCTGTAGTGAAATAATTTTCACAGCCTCTGCCTAAATACAACCAAGGTTGAGTTTGTTTTAGAATGGTACAAGCATATTGCGTAAAAATGGAATAATCTTTACAAATCCACACGAACCTTCTTTTTCAAAAACCAATATAGGGTTGGTCATGCAAAATTAGTATATGACTAAGGCCGAATACGAAAAACTGCTCAAACGAATCCAAGATAAAATTGGCGATACAAAGGAAACCACTGCCAGATTTGAATTACCTATAGTTGATGTTATGTGGGAAGGCCAAAAGACATACTTGCGTAATTTCTCAGAATTTCCAAAGGTATTACGAAGAGATCCTGATAAAGTATTACAATATCTCTCAAAAGAATTTGCAGTTCCTGCAGAAAGACTTGGAGACAAAGCCATGTTTGTTGGAAAAAGGGCTCCAGAAGATTTCACGCGACTCTTTCAAATTTATGTTAAAGATTATCTTGAATGCCCTACCTGCAAGAGTCCTGATACTAAAATTGTAAAAGAAAACAGAATTTCATTTTTAATTTGTGAAGCTTGCGGAGCCAAATCAACTCTAAAAGGCAAGTATGCATAATGCAATTTTCAATTAAAACTACTGATTATCAAAAAAATCTAATGCTAAACATCTGTGATGCAGATCTATTGGGGAAAAAAATCGTAGAAAATGAACTAAACATGAACATTAGTGAAAGCTATTATGGTGAAAAATTAGTCGAGCATGAAGAAGCTCGAACCCTTCTAAAAAATGCTTCAATTATCAATATGGTTGGAAAGGAAACAATTTCACTTTCATTG
>JARRMG010000138.1:0-2833 GCA_037386265.1 Nitrosopumilaceae archaeon | reverse complement strand
ACTTTGCCATAAGATACTTTGAATCTTCTTTCCACAGTATTTGGGTTTTGTTGATGGTTCATAAATTATATTTCACAACTTGATAGACTCCATGTGAATAGAGATAATCTTAGTGATGATGAAATCAAAGAGATATTTTCCCTTAAAAAAATCGCAGTTGTGGGAATGTCTCAGCATCCAGAAAAAGACGCACATAGGGTTCCAAAATATTTGTCTACAAAAGGCTATGATGTAATACCAGTAAATCCCAATTCTGAGGAGATTTTGGGCAAAAGATGCTATGGTGTGGTATCTGAGGTACCAGGAGAGGTTGATGTTGTTAATGTTTTCAGGCCTTCTGAGGATGTCTTGCCTGTTGTGCAAGAAGCAATAAAGAAAAAACCCAAAGTAATCTGGCTCCAAGAAGGAATACATAATGAAGAGGCAGAAGAATTGGCAAAAAATGCGGGAATTAAAGTTGTGTTTAATCGATGTATGTTTGCAGAACACAGAAGGCTTTTTTGATCATGAGTGATTTTGAAGAGTTTTTCAGTGATTTGAAAAAACTTGTGGAAAAACATGGGCAAAAAAACACCATGGTAAAACTAGAATCTGACTTGGACAATGACATTATCAAAATTTTTGGAGAAAAAATCTCCTCCCTGGAAAAAGCAAAAAATGGATTAAATGATGTTACAGAATTGGCCTATACAACTGCTGAGCATCATCCATACTGGAATTTGCTTTATCAGAGCTCAGAGATTGCAAACACTGTCTTAGAAAAATGGAAGGACAAATTATCTGCAGAAGAAATTTCTGAAATCGAATGGTCTCTAAAAGAAATTTCTCAAACCCTTGAAAAAATTAAAGAAAAGTAATCCTAGGCAGAGATAAATATTCTGGAACAATAAGAAAGACGTGCCAATAAAAATTGGATTGATTGGAAAAACAAATACTGGAAAAACCACTTTTTTCAACGCTGCAACTTTGTCTTCTGAAGAGGTCTCATCATATCCATTTACTACGAAAAAACCAATTTCTGGAATCTCTCATGCTATCACGCTTTGTGTTCATCCTGAATTCAAAGTTCAGGATAATCCAAACAATTCAAAATGTGTTGATGGTTGGCGTTACATTCCAATTGAGATAATTGATTTGCCTGGATTGATAAAAGATGCATGGAAAGGGAAAGGTCTCGGTAACCAGTTCCTCTCAATTGCAGCACAATCTGATGTGTTACTTCATGTAGTTGATGCTTCAGGGGGGATTGATTCTACTGGGCAAATAAGCGATGTGGGGACAGGTGACCCGATATCGGACTTTGCAGATATTGAAGAGGAATTGATAATGTGGTATCTGAAAATTTTAGAAGGAAATAGAGAAAAGGTCTCAAAAGCAATCAGTGGGGGCACCGACATGGTTGAGGCAATAACTGACTTGTATAGAGGAATTGGAGTAAAGACTGGACACGTAAAAGATGCCCTAAAATTAACAGAATTACATGAGAAAAATTTTGATGATTATGACATGCATGATAGCAAAAAACTAGCATCGACTCTGAGAAGAATATCAAAACCCACTCTGATTGTCGCAAATAAAATTGATGTTGAAGGGGCTGATAGTAATTTTGATAGATTACGAGAAAGATACAATGACACTATAGTAATCCCTGCAAGTGGGGATAGTGAACTTAGCTTGAGAAGAGCCGAGCAAAAAGGTCTCATCAAATACTCTCCAGGCTCTGAGCAGTTTGAAATTGTAAAGTCAGATGAACTACATCAAAAACAAAAAGATGCACTAGAGTTTATCAAAAAAGGAATCATGGGAGAGTTTATGAGAACTGGTGTACAATTTGCAATAAACATTGCAGTATTCAAGCTTCTAAAGATGAACTCTATTTACCCAGTTACAAATGATAAAACTCTGGCAGACAAAAAAGGAAGAATACTTCCAGACTTGATTTTGCTCAAAGATGGTGCAACAGTTCATGACTTGGCAAGAGAAATCCACACAGATTTGACAAAAGGGCTGCTATATGCAAAAGATTTGAGATATAATTTGCGGCTACCTACTGACTATCAGTTAAGGGATCGTGATGTCATTTCCTTGGTTAGTGCAGCAAAAAAGTAATTATTTGTTAAAACCATTCCTAAAAAACACGCTTACAGTGGACAAATCGTTCATTGTGTTTTTATGTAATTTATTCAAAATAGAAGTAATAACATGGCATAAGCCACTTTTTTTCTTTTGATTTTTTGAAATTTTAGTAAAATGAGGTTTTAATTGATTTTTAGCCTAGTTCAGGCACATATTGTAACAATAAATTGTGACAACAAATATTCTTAATATGTCTGTAAGCGCAAAAATCTAAAGGGCGATAGAAGGTGGCAGGTCACAAAGTTTTACTTGTATTTGGCGTATTGTTATTTTCAATTTTTACCGTTCCTGGATTTGTGCCAACCGCAGATGCTGCAAATGCGCCAAAAATTACCATGTGTCACCTTCCTCCTGGAAACCCTGAAAACATTCAAACCATTTCAGTTGGGTTTACCTCGATTCGGGCTCACTTAGATCATGGTGATGGGGTAGGTGAGTGTGAGAATAATTTTGGAGTGATTACTGTCGTTAAAAATGTCATCAACGATAATGATGGCAACAATGTTGATTCAGACTTTACGATGGTTGTAACAAATTCAAATGGTGATGTTACAACATTCCCTGGTTCATCTTCTGGAAAAACCATTTTAATTCCCGTTGGCAACTACTCTGTATCTGAGATTCCCGAAGCAGGATATTCCTCATCAAGTTCAGCTGAATGTACCGGAACTGCCCAAGCTGGAGATGTCCTCACCTG
>JARRMG010000137.1:0-3287 GCA_037386265.1 Nitrosopumilaceae archaeon | reverse complement strand
TCTTGGGATATTTTAGCGAAGGAAATTAAATCATAGTTTTGGACTTGTGATTGCTCCTTGAGCTGCAGAGCCAACAAGTGTAGCATATTTTGCAAGAGCTCCATGAGTGTAATTGGGTTTTGGAGGGCTCCATTGCTTCCTTCTATTTTCTAATTCCTCAGAGGAGACATGAAGATCAATAATGTTGGTTTCAGTATCTATTGTTATTTCGTCATCATTTTTGACTAGTGCAATCGGTCCGCCCACGTATGCCTCAGGGGCAACATGTCCTACCATGAACCCCCTGGTTCCTCCTGAAAATCTTCCATCTGTAACCATTGCCACTTTTTTTCCTAATCCTTGTCCTACAAGAGCTGCTGTGGTCGCAAGCATTTCTCTCATTCCTGGACCTCCTTTTGGCCCTTCATATCTTATTACCACGACTTGTCCTTCGGTTTTGATAACGGCTCCTTCGGGAGCAAGACTGCCTTTTACCACCACGGCAGTGCCTACACTGTGAATTGGATTGTCCACTGATTTTACAATCTGCTGATCTGGTTCGGGAATGGACATTGCTGAAAGATTCTCTTTCACTGTTTTTCCAGTCACTGTAATACAATTTTCATGAATAAGCCCTTTGTCTAGTAATTTTTTTAGTACAAATGGAATGCCCCCAATTTTATCAAGAGAGTTCATGACATAACTTCCACCAGGTTTCATGTCTGCCAAGTGAGGGGTTTTTTTCCTTACTCTTTCAAAATCGTCATAACTTAATTTAATCCCAACTTCGTTTGACAATGCCAATAAATGCAAAATTCCATTTGTTGAACCTCCAACAGCATTTAGCATAGTAATTGCATTTTCAAATGCTTCAAAAGTTAGAATCTGACTTGGTTTGATGTTTTGTTCAAGTAATCTTACACACGCTTTTCCAGTATCATAAACCATCTTTTGTCTTCTATCATCTTCTGCTGGAGGGCTGGCACTTCCTGGCAATGCAAGCCCAATGGCTTCGGAAATTGATGCCATTGTATTTGCAGTAAACATCCCTCCACAGGATCCAGCGTTGGGACATGCGGTGTTTTCAATATTTTTTAGTGCCTCAAGTGATAGATTCCCTGCATCATATGCTCCAACTGCTTCATAAACATCTACTACTGTAAGCTCTTTTCCATCAAGCATTCCTGGCATGATTGTCCCGCCATAGACAAATACTGACGGTAAATCTAATCTGGCCATTGCCATCATTGTTCCAGGAAGGCTTTTGTCACATCCTGCAATCCCTACAAGTGCATCATATTGATGAGCCCTTACCATCAATTCAATGGAATCTGCAATCACCTCTCTTGAAATTAAAGAGGATTTCATTCCTTCATGTCCCATTGCTATTCCATCACTTACCGCGATGGTGGAAAATTCCCTGGGAGTTGCACCGGCATCTAAAACACCTTCTTTTGCCTTTAGTGCTAGTTGTGGGAGGTGAATGTTACATGGGGTTGCCTCATTTCCAGTGTGGCAGACTCCAACAAATGGTTTATCTAAATCATTATCAGTTAATCCCATAGCTTTGTACATTGCTCTATGGGGTGCACGGGATGTGCCATCTACTACATTTCTGCTAGATATTTCCATAACATACGAATTGTATGTCGCCATAATTTAGACTTTATTGCAATTATCAAAAAGATTCTTTGTGACTTGTCATAAAGTGTTTTAACTTATAGTCTTACCATAATTTTGATGGAACAAAAAGCACTCTCTTGCCCTGTTTGTCAAAGCAATAAAGCTGAAATGATTGGAAAAAACGTAAAACTAAGTGGAGAGTTCGAAAACAAAGAATTCCTTACAACACCAATGACTGTTTTGCGATGTGTGAAGTGTGGATATTATATGATGTTCGATAGCACGGCCGAATTTACAGCAGAAAACGAATTGTAGTATTATTTGACTAGGATTTGGGCTTCTAGTTCTAACAACTGAGATTCTATTTCTTCAGGAGTTTCTGCTCCATATGAGATTAAAATTTTGTCATCTTCTTGAATCTCATAATCTCGAATGTCGTTTACTTGCTCACCATTGATGTAGAATCTTAGAGTATAATCTTCATTGGTACAGAAACTTCTTCCGTCTTGGAATTCATAGCATTGGTCATCTAGACCCAATCCTAAAGTTTCAAACAAATATCCCAAAGTTACCCCAGTAGCGTGCTTGTGAACAGTTGTTCCATCATTTCCTTCAAAGTGAATCCAACTTGATTTGATTTGGTATGCTGGGGCTGAAAAGTCGAATGTATCTCCAAATATTTTTACTAGAATTCCTGCATGGGAGTGCTCGCTACCTAATGGTCCTGCATTTTCAGGACCTCCTGGAGCAGTCTGGGTCATAGTGGCAAACAGATATGCAGAATAACCAACAATTACTGCAATCACTGCCAAAACTCCTATCGCAATCAGCATGTTGCGTCTTTTTTCTGAAGATCTTTGAGAAGCATAACTTTCTCTTTTTTGCTCACGTTCTCTTCTTTCTTTTCTTCCCATGGGATGGTGAAATTTGAAAAATTACCCTAATTAACTGTTCGATGATTAAGCAATAAATAAAATCAAAATTCCTTGATTTATTATGGAATGTATTTTTTGTGATATTTTGTCTGGTAAACGAGATGGTCATGTAATTTATGAAGATAAAAATCATGTATCTATTTTGGACAAGTATCCAATTGATACTGGACATAGTTTGGTAATTCCAAGGGATCATCATGAACGGATTACTGAGATGAACTCTGAATCTGTAGGCGAGCTATTCTCAATTGTTCCAAAAATAGCAAATGCAATAGCCGATGCAACAGGAGCCGATGCCTTTAGTCTGGCTCAAAACAACGGCAGGGCAGCCAAACAAATCATTCCTCATGTTCATATCCATATTATCCCACGATACAATCACAAAGGTACTATCTGGACAAAACGAGTGATTGAAGAGGAGGATAAATTATTTGAACTTGCTGAAAAAATTAGAAATGCTCTTACTTAGAATGACCTGGATTGTATCTTAGTATTGCTCCTACTTTTCCAAGACTTGATAACATGTTGCCATATTCTGCTGACCCTGAATGGTGTAGATGAATCAGCGGTGATCCGACAGTTGGATTTTGTCTTCGGGATTCATTCATATGCTTTGGGTACGCTCTGTGAAAGCACCCTTGATGCCATCTGCGAAACCGCAGTGCGGGCTGCAAAAGCCTCTGAATACACCAATGCCGGCACGGTCGAATTCCTCGTCGACAAGGACATGAATTTCTACTTCATGGAGAT